>JBBIVA010000059.1:0-21029 GCA_037439945.1 Marinilabiliaceae bacterium | reverse complement strand
TAATTAACCAAAATGATGGCTGTAACTTTACTAAGAAATTCAAGTTTAGGTTAAGCCCCCAAATTATTTTGGGAAATGATCAAATATAATTGCAGATAACCTAAATTATATGGTAAAAGGGCAGGATAGTACTCATTTTAGTTTTTTTTAACCTTTTTTTAACCGTTAAATATTTAGTTAATATTTTTACCCCTAATTGATAAAATTATTCCCCTTTTGTAAAAAAAATCACCCTAAATCAAATAAAATTCCACCCAAAATCCGTTAGGTCTTCCTATTTTTACAATAAATAAACGTAATTTAAGATTTGTTACAAATTAGGGCGCTCTCACTAAAAAAATAAGTTTTTTTATTTGTTAATACAGAACAGCACAGAATATTGTTATAATCAATTTTATTAATAATGAGAACCATCAATTGTATTAAACATTTTTATTCTATTCACTCTTACCAAATTCATTTTTTATGAGAAAAATTGATGTATTTAAGAAAGAGGTTATATTAATGCTATTCCTCTTTTTTTCAGTTCACTTTGCAGCATTAGCCCAGGTAATTACCGTAACGGGTACAGTTAAGGATAATTTGGGTGACCCGCTACCAGGTGTAAACATTGTGATAGTAGAAACCACACAAGGAACAGTAACTGACCTTGATGGGAAATACTCCATTGAAGCACCAGCTAATGGTTCATTATCTTTCAACTTTATTGGATTTAATGCCCAAACCATTTCAATTAATGGACAACGGCTTATCAATGTAACAATGGTTTCCAGCGACATTGGGTTAGATGAAGTAGTTGTTGTTGGATATGGTGTTCAGCGCAAAAGCGACGTAACAGGTTCCATTACTTCTGTTGATGTTGAAAGATTACGTGATGTAGCAGCTTCTAACATAACAAGAGCACTACAGGGGAAAACGTCAGGTGTTGAGATTCAAAGCACTTCAACCCGTCCGGGTGGTGGTACTTTGATTAGGATTCGTGGTAACCGGTCTTTGACAGCTTCAAATGAACCATTAATAGTTGTAGATGGAATTCCTTTTGGGGGAAGTTTAAATGACATTGCAATGGATGACATTGCCTCAATTGAAATTTTGAAAGACGCCTCCGCTTCTGTAATTTACGGGTCAAGAGGATCAAATGGTGTTGTACTTATCCAAACCAAACGTGGAAAAAAAGGAGATGTACAGGTTACCTATAATGGCTATTTTGGAGTTACCACAGTGGCAAGGCCATATGAATTGTTTAATGCGGAAGAGTTTATAAAACTCCGTTCAGTCGCAAATTATACCGACTTTCTTCTTAAGGAAAGAGAATCAATGCTCGTTGGTCGCGAAACCGACTGGCAAAAGCTAATTTACCAGGATGGCCTTACTTCTAACCATGAGTTAAATATCTCAGGTGGTACTGATACAAATCAATATTCTTTTTCAGGTGGTTATTTCAACGAAACAGGGGTGCTTCCTGATATAGGTTTTGAACGTTTTACTTTACGTACTGCAATCGACCAGAAAATTGGAAAATATTTAAAGATTGGGTTATCCAGTATGAATAATTATGCAATTACTGATGGACAAAGTGCTAACCCAATGTGGTCAGCTATTTCTTTGTCCCCTTTGGCAGCTGCGTATAATACTGATGGAACACTTATTGAACAACCTGCTTTTCCTACTGATGAAACCTACAACCCTTTGACTTTACGGGACCATACAAGATGGGAGGAAAAAAACCGTAGGGTAGCATCTTTTAATACTTTTTACGGCGAAATTGAATTTATGAAGGGGGTCAAATATAGATTAAACCTTGGGGTTGATTTTAGCCAAAACAAGTATAGTAACTTTTATGGAAGCAGGACCCCTTTCCGTAGCGGAAGTTTGAACCAGGGACAAGTGCAAAATAACGAAAACCTTGCCTATACAGTCGAAAATCTGTTGCTTATTGAAAAAACCATAAACGACATTCACCGGTTTAACTTTACAGGTATGTATAGTGCCCAGGAGTCAACTTTTTTAAGTGCACGTATGGATGGTGAAAACCTGCCGGTTAATTATATTAAGTATTATAATTTTTCCCTATTTGAAACAGTAACAGCACCTTCAAATAATAACAATTATTCAAAATGGGGTTTACTGTCGTATATGGCCCGTTTAAATTATGCATATAAAGATAAATACCTTGTTACCCTTACCGGACGTATAGACGGGTCATCCAGATTGGCAAAAGGAAATAAATGGCACCAATATCCGGCAATATCATTAGGTTGGAATATTGTTAACGAACCATTTATGCAAAATCAAAATATTGTTAATAATTTGAAACTAAGAGCAGGGGTTGGCCAAACATCCAATACTTCTATAAACCCATATTCCACATTGGGTGGGTTAACAGGTACTTTCTATAATTTCGGGTCAACCGGAGTCAAAGGTTATTATGTATCAACTTTGCCAAATGATGAATTAAGTTGGGAATATACAACATCCTATAATGTGGGTCTTGATTATGCTCTTTTGGAAGGTAAAATCTCAGGTTCAGTAGATGTTTATTTACAAAAAACAGATGAGCTGCTGTTAGGTCAGAGGCTACCATCATCACAGGGTGTTCCCGGGCAATTTATAACAAACATCGGCGAAACAGAAAATAAGGGCTTGGAATCAGTTTTAAACGCAAGCATTATCCGTGCTAAACGGGATGGTGATTTCGGGCTTGAACTAAGCCTTAATGCTTTTCTTAACAGAGAAAAAATTGTAGCCCTTCAAAATAAAAATATTAAACAGGATATAGGGAATGGTTGGTTTGTAGGTCACCCTACATCGGCAATTTACGATTATGTAAAATTAGGAATATGGCAATTAGGTGAAGAGGTTGAAGCTGCCGGATACGGGGCTAAACCCGGAGATATTAAACTGGCCGACCTTGATGAAAGTGGTACAATTACCGATGCTGACCGTAAAATAATTGGGGCTTCTCAGCCTGATTTACAGGGTGGTTTTACACTTTCAATGGAATATAAAGGATTTGATTTTTCAACAGTCGGCTATTTCCGTATGGGAGGTATGATAATTAGTACACTTCACCAGCCTAATGCTTATATTAACCGTCTTGACGGTCGTCGTAACGGTATCAAAGTTGATTATTGGTCTGAAACAAATCCTACCAATGACATGCCTAAACCTCATGTGGCAATTAATACTAACCGCTCGAGCGTTCTTGGTTATTTTGACGGCTCTTTCCTAAAAATAAGAAGTATTAACTTTGGTTATAATATACCTAAGAGATTTACAGGATTTATGGGTTCTACCGCAAAAATTAGGATATATTCTTCTGTAACAGACCCATTCATTTTGTTCTCCCCCTATATAGATAAAGGTGGTGTTGATCCAGAGCCAAACGGCCAGGGTGGCGGAAATCAAGCTAATGCAGCAGTTCCAAACAGAGCTTGGACAGTAGGTTTGAATACACCTCCAACCACCAAATTTATTTTTGGACTTAATGTGAAATTCTAAATCTTTGAAAACAATGAAAAACAAGTTTCTAAATATTGCACTGGCATTTATCTTTTTGGGTTTGGCCTCGTGCAACGATATATTGGAGGAGGAACCTAAATCATTACTTACAGCTAAGTTCCTTGAATCTCCTGAAGGAGTACGGTCTGCTCTTTACTCGGCATATTCTGATCTCCGCTATTTTTACGGTGGTGAGGGAGGTTTAAGCGTTACCTGTGCAGGGACTGACGAATGGCAAAGAGGACCCGATGGTAACCGGATTATCAACGAATACGGATCAGGGCTTCGCGATGAAGGTTTATTAGCCAATACCTGGGATTGGGGTTACACAGGTATTAATACAGCTAATGCTGTTATTAAATATGCTGCAGGGTCAGGTATGACAGAGTCTGAATATAAAAGGTTAATAGCTGAAGCCAAATATATTCGCGCTACATGGTATTTTATCCTTGTTCAAACTTATGGGGCATTACCTCTAAGTCTTGATTTTATCTCAAAACCCTCCACTGTTGCTGTACGTAATCCAGTTGGGGAGGTTTATGCAGCTATTATTGATGACCTGGAAAAAGCTAAACTAGATTTACCTAATAGAGCATCTCAGGCAGGTAGGGTTACAGCAGCTGCTGCCTACCACTTATTGGCAAAGGTATATCTTACCCGTGCAACTAATCTTGAGGCACGCGTTTCTACCGATTATCAAATGGCTTATGATAACGCTATGCAACTTGTTAACAATAAGGGATTGTATGGATTGGAATTATTAAAGAATTTCTTTGATGTTCATTATCCACGAAATGAAAGTAGTTCCGAAATTATTTTTACTGTTCAACGTAACACAGATCCTATATATAATGATTTGGATCCTAACAGGAATGGTAATAAGAATAACCGCAGTAGTTTCTTTTTCCGCCCAAACTACAACGTTATCGCAGGGGGATTAGTCAGGTCAACAGGCTTTTATTATGGTAGGCCATGGCACAGGGTACGGCCAACAAATTTCCTGTTAAATAAAGTTTTTGAGGAAAGAGTTGATGATACCAGATATAACAATACCTTTCAAACAACCTGGATAATTAATGATGCAGCAACAATCGGTAATTCAGCATTTGCAGTTGGTGATACTGCCATATGGTTGCCCGGTACAGAAAATTTTAACCGTAATATGAAAGCGCTTCGAATTTTCCCGCCTTCCCAATATTTCGGTAATGGTGGTCAAACATTGTCAATTTTCCCATCATTAAATAAATACAATGATATTGATCGTCCAACGGTGGCCGATGCTTCTGTACGTCCGTTTATTGTTCATAGGTTCGCTGAAACTTATTTAATTGCTGCTGAAGCTGCTATGTATCTTAATAATGCTGCTGAATCAAGACGGTTATTAAATATTGTACGTGCCCGTGCTGCATTTAGCCCCAGTCGTACAGATGGCCAAAATGCGTTGGCAGTGAGCAGGATAGAGGCCCGGACCCCTTCAATGACTGATAAAATACAAGGTATTAATTTCATTTTGGATGAGCGTAGCCGTGAATTGGCTGGTGAGTACATGCGTTGGTGGGACCTTGTGAGGACAAGGACAAGCGACGATCCAAATCATGTTATGCTCCTTCAGCGTTTAAGGGATACACAATGGGATTTTCAGGGTAAGAATATTCAGAACTTTCACGTTCTTCGCCCAATTCCAAAAAGCCAAACTGATTTTACCACTGTTTTGTTTCCAAATAATCCCGGATATAATTAACCAAGAATGAATATGAAAAAATTGAATATAATAACAAAATTGTTGATAGTTCCCTGTTTGTCCCTTTTCTTTTTATCGGCATGCGGGGATGAAGATGCTATCACTATAGGCATTACCGACATGAATAAAAATATCGTGGAGGTTGATAAAAGCCTTGCTGAACCCGGTGATGTTGTAACCTTTACAGGTACAAACCTGGATAAAGTGTATAAAATCATGTTCAACAATGAAAATACTCCTATTAGCTTTGTTGCTACAAAAACTGAACTTAAAGTTAATATCCCCCTTAACACCCCTTTGGGAGATGTTATTACCGTGAATATATTATTTTCAGGTAATGGACTTGCTCAACGCGCACTCAGTATTCAGTCACCTCCGGTAATTCTTCATTTTATACCGGCAGCCGGTCAGCCCGGTACTATAGTACGTGTTTTGGGGCGTGAGTTGTATAAATACGACAAGGTTTTTATTGGAAGTAATGAAGTCACTTCTACTGTAACCCTAATAAGCGACTTGGAATTCAGATTTACAGTTCCTCCAGGTTCTACAGGTGGTAATATTAAGATTATTTCAAAAGCAGGTGGTGAATCATTAAGCCCGAGACAATTTGCTTTGGGCCAGGAAATAATGATAAATGATTTTGATGGTACAAGGCAGTATTTCACGTCAACAAGTAATAATGGAAACATTAATCCTCCTGTTGAAGAAACCGGTGATTACCTAAGGGGAAAATTCCTCAGGTTGCCTCTTGTTGATAGGTCAACCAGCTGGGGAGGTAATTTTGATATTTATATGTCCGGTTTGCCTTCAGCGCTTGATATTTCTAAAATATCCCTGTCACTTGATATTAGGGCGACCAAAGCAATGAACGTGAGTTTAATGATCCAAAACCCTGCTAATGTTTATGGTCTTACCAGGCCTGTTACTGTAGATTGGCAAACTATTGTCATGCCCCTTACCTCCTTGTTGGAAGGTTACGGTAATAACGGACCGGCTTTTGCTGCAGGCTTTAATACCATTACCGCCATTAAAATCCAGCCGCCGGCCACAACTGCTGCTGCTAACTTTGGTGAGTCAGTGTCAATTGATAATGTGAAGTTTATTGTTTCACAATAACTAATGTAAAGATTTATGAAAACATTGAATTATATAAGCAAATTTGCATTTACGGCTTTTCTGGCAGCGGTTATTTTTACAGGCTGTAAAGAGAGTGCGGAATTATCCACAGATCCGGAACCGGAAAATGCTCCATTTACCTTTACCCCTTCCCATGGCTACGAAGGTACCCAGGTAGCAGTTGAAGGTAAGGGGCTAACAACAGTTGATCAGGTTTCAATTGGTGTAGTTGCAGGTACAATTACATCAAAAACTGATACAAAAATTATTTTCACTGTACCTATTGGAGCTATTTCCGGGAAAATAAAACTGGTTAGTGACGGGGTAGCTGTAATCTCTACTCGTGATTTTATTGTTGACGCAACGCCCATTCCTTCAATCATGAGTTTTTCACCGGCTGTTGTTGGAAGTGGTAAAGAGGTAACAATTACAGGTAGCCTCCTTGATAAGGTAACAAAAGTTTTTATTGGTGATGTGGAAGCCACAATAAAATCTAAATCAGCAGCCGAGATAAAAATTACTACTCCGGTTGGGCTCAAAACAGGTTTAATAAGATTAATTTATAATTATACAACTTCTTATGGCCTGGTACGCGAAGCTGAATCAAAAAGTGCTACACAACTTTCGCTTGAGTTACCTGTTATTAGCTCAATTGCCCCATCTATTTCAGCTATTAATATTGGCCAGGAATTAACTATAACTGGTACCATGATGAACCAAATTACTTCGGTAAAATTTGGAACTATAGATGCTACCTTTACATCAGTTTCTGAAACTGAACTTAAAGCTATCGTTCCGGTGGGAGCTGTTACCGGAAAAATTATTTTAGGAGTTACTGATGGAACTGTTGAAAGTTCTGGTAATTTTCAGGTTAATCTTCCCGTAATATCTAATTTTTCACCTGAAAAGGGTCAACAATTAACCTCTGGGGTGAGGATATTTACAATTAATGGTACTAAGTTGGATTTGGTTACTGGTGTTAGGGTAGGTACAAGTACTGCAACTATTGTTACTCAATCAGCCACAAATATTATTTTTACTTTGGCAAATTTGGGTGCTACCGGAAAAATAAATTTAACATCAGCTAACGGTACAGTTGTTAGTGAGAAAACATTTTATATAACAGGTACTTTTTGGCTGGCAGATTACGATAACATGTACACCCCGGTTCGTTTGTTTAATGAACCAATGTATTCAGGCGCAAGCAATAGTGAGCAGTTTATTGATTTTGGTACAGCAGTTAAATCAATTGTTAACAGTGGGGGCGCAAGAGGTCAATATCGCAGGTGGAATACAACTTTTAGAACTGCTGATGCAAGTCCAAGGATGTATTTCCGTGGTGACCAGGGAGGTTCAGCAAATCCTGCTCCTGACAGGTTCCTTTTATATACTGACAATTCAGTTGGAGTGACTTTCGAATTTGACATCTCTTTTGATGCTTATCCTGCAGTTTTACTTGATGCCCAAAATAATATTACTTTAAAGATGCTTTTCTTTAATGCTGACCAACCAGCAGGCGGTGGTTATGGATATTATTCAGAACTTATTAAATTAAAATATGAAGGCCCCGGAGTATGGCAAACTGTGGTTGTTAATACTAACTTAACCAGGGTTGGTAACGATTCTTTTATGTATAATACGCAAGTCCCTGCTGTTTCATCCAGAAAATTTGCACCAAATAATTGTCGGATTATTTGTGTAATGTTTCAGGATGCCTATGGTTCAACTCATACGGCAAGAGCGGGCGAAGAAATGATTGTAAACTTTGATAATGTTAAGTTTGTAATTAATTAATTGCATTATGTTTAAGTCCGTGAGATTATTTTTCTCACGGACTTATTTTATATGATTTTTTTGCTATAATAAATTAATATATAATGAGAATTGTATTTATAATTTTCCTTTTATTAGGAATTTTTGGGTGTGGAAGTGATGAAGGTAATGAACCGGAAATAGCTGATAAACAGGTTCGCCCCAAAAACATTGAACAATATAATTTAGTTCCTGAAGGGTTAAAAGACTATTATCCACATAACATCTATTTTAATATTGGCGCAGCTATTGAACCTCAGTCACTCGATAATATTCGGGAAGTTACTTTTATAAAACGGCATTTTAATAGCCTGACTGCTGAAAATGTTATGAAATGGTCTTCTTTGCAACCTACCGAGGGAAATTTTAACTGGGCAAACGCTGATAAAATTGTCAATTTTGCGCAGGAAAACGGAATGAAAGTGAGAGGGCATACTTTAGTATGGCACAATCAGGCTCCCAATTGGATATTTCTCGACAATGGAGTAACTGCTTCAAAAACATTGGTGCTTCAAAGAATGAGAAAACATATTACCGAGGTAATGACCCGGTATAAAGGTAAAGTTTATGCATGGGATGTAGTTAATGAAGCAATCAGTGATAACTTTAATGATTTTTACAGGACCGATTCCAAATGGCAAAATATATGTGGTGAAGACTTTATATTGGAAGCATTTCGTACTGCACGCCAGGTTGATCCGAACGCCAAATTATTTTACAACGATTATGCTGAAACAAATGCAACAAAAAGGGATAAAATATTTACCCTTTTAAAAAAACTCAAGGATGAAAATTTGGTAGATGGCATGGGCTTACAGGGACACTGGAATGTTGATGCACCAAGTAACGAACTTATAATTGCTGCATTTGATAAATATAAGTCACTTGGGATTGAATTACATATTACAGAATTGGATGTTTCTGTTTATCCAAGTTCTTCTGATGTTCAATCATCCTATACACAAGAACTGGCAGATAAGCAAATGATAGCTTATGCACGTTTTTTTAAACTTTTTAGGTCCTATAAAAGTAATATAACAAATGTGACTTTTTGGGGATTGGCCGACAATAAAACCTGGTTAGACAATCATCCTGTAATAGGCAGGAAGAATTACCCTTTTCTTTTCGATACATCATTTAATCCTAAGAAAGCTTATTTTGCCATTATAGATTTTTAACCTTTTAATAGTTGTTAGTTAATTATTTAGATGGATACCATTTAGTTATTTTATTGAGGTTACCTCATTTAAAACATAATCTACCTTTTGTTTTAGTATATTTTAATTTGTTAGCGCTTAATCATTTAAGTATTAAAATGGCCGAGGTTGAAGAATATTAATTATTTGCAATTTAATTTGAAAGGTAGGTAGTGAAATCCATAATTTTTTTTTATAAAGAAAATTACAGAGTCTTTAACATACAAGGTAAATGAAAAATTTTGAAACATGAAATGTCCATGACTGGCAGCCACCAAACTAAATTATTAAATTTTCAACATCGTGGACATTCCATCTGATAAATTAAAACAAAATATACACAGATGAATAAAACAATTGGTAATATTAGGTATAGTTTGGTTCTGGTTATATCTTTTTTATATAATGTTATAGCCACATCCACAAACCTATCAGATAATACTTTTAAAACAATTAATTATGTTTCATTCAGTGAAACTAAAAACGGATTTGTAGTTTTTTCAAATGGTAAGGCATCACCCATTTTGGTTGATAAAGATGATCATGCAGGTGTTTTACGGGTTGCCGGTCATCTGAAGGATGATATTAAACTGGTTACCGGGGTAATTCCGGAAATTATTACTGAGAATAAAGTTTCGGGCAGTAATGTAATTATTATCGGAACAATAGGAAAAAGTAAACTCATTAATGAGTTAGTTGAATCTGGTAAAATAAATATTGATGATGTTAAGGGAAAATGGGAAGTTTCACTTATACAAGTTATCGACAACCCTTTTCCGGGAATTAAAAAAGGACTTGTAATTGCCGGAAGTGATAAAAGGGGGACCATATTTGGTATGTTTGATTTTTCTTCCCAAATGGGAATTTCGCCATGGTACTATTGGGCCGATGTTCCTGTTATTAACAAGAATGAAATTTATGTTAAGCATGGACGATATAATTTGGGCGAACCCAAAGTTCAGTACCGGGGCATTTTTATAAATGATGAAGCCCCAGCGTTAACAGGGTGGGCCTTTGAAAATTTTGGAGGCTTTAATTCAAAGTTTTATGCTCATGTGTTTGAATTAATTCTTCGCCTTAAAGGTAATTTTTTATGGCCGGCAATGTGGGGCAGGGCAATATATGATGATGATCCTAAAAGCCCCATCCTGGCCGATGAATATGGAGTTGTTTTAAGCACCTCACACCACGAGCCTATGATGCGTGCCCATGTGGAATGGAGCCGGTATGGTAAAGGCCCATGGAATTTTAATACCAATACTGATGTTCTTAAAGATTTTTGGGGCGAAGGAATTCGGCGGATGGGAAAAAATGAAAGCATTGTAACTGTTGGCATGCGTGGCGATGGTGATGAACCAATGAGCAAGGACAGGAATATAGAAGTGCTTTCAAAAATTGTTGAAGTACAAAGGGGCATTATTGAAAATGTTACAGGCAAACCTGCTGTTGAAACCCAGCAGGTTTGGGCCCTTTATAAAGAAGTTCAGGAATACTATGATATGGGGATGCGTGTGCCGGACGATATTATGTTGCTGTACTGCGACGATAATTGGGGAAATATTCGAAGGGTTCCGGGTGCAAAAGAAAAAATGAGAAAGGGTGGCACCGGTATGTATTACCATTTTGATTATGTTGGCGGTCCCAGAAATTACAAATGGATTAATACTAATCCATTACCAAAAATTTGGGAACAAATGAAGCTTTCTTACGAAAATGGCATTGAAAAATTATGGGTAGTAAACGTTGGTGACATTAAACCCATGGAATTTCCAATACAGTTTTTTCTCGATCTGGCATGGGATCCCGACAGGTTTGGGCCAAATGAGGTTGAAGAATATACTTTATTGTGGTCAAAACAACAATTTGGCGAAAATTATGCCGGTGAAATTGCAAAACTAATAGCACATTATGGAAAAATAAACAGTAGAAGAAAACCCGAATTACTTGATTGGAATACTTTTTCGCTGGTTAATTACCGAGAATTTCAGCGTGTTGCTGATGAATACAATTCACTTACAAAAAAAGCAACCCAAATATATTCCAGGTTAAACAAAGAGTACCACGATGCCTATTACCAATTGGTATTATATCCTATCGAGGCTTGTGCAAATATTTATAACCTTTATCATGCAACTGCCAAAAACCATTTTTATGCCGGCCAGGGCAGGGCAATGACCAATCAATTGGCCGACAGTGTAAGGTTTTATTATAACAAGGATTCAATTATGACCAGGTTTTTTCATACATCACTGGCTAATGGGAAATGGAACCACATAATGTCTCAAACAAGAATTGGATATACATATTGGCAACAGCCCCCAGTTAATGTTATTCCAAAAACTAAAAAAATTGAATTAGTTAATGGTTCTTCTCCCGGATTAATGGTTGAGGGTTGTCAGGATGTATTTTCACCCCAAAATGATGCTCTTCCTCAATTTGATGTATTTAACAAGCAAAATTATTACGTTGAACTTTTTAATAAAGGGAATAAAGCTTTTAAGTTTTCGGCTAAAGCCTCTGAAAAATGGTTGAAAATTTCATCTGCAAAGGGAATGGTTATTGATCAGGAAAAACTATATGTAACAATAGACTGGGAAAAAGTTCCTGTAGGTAAATCAAATGGTTTAGTTAAAATTAAAGCCGGTAATGAAAATTATATAATTAAGGTAAATGTTTGGAACCCTTCTGTAAACGAACAGGCTTCAATATCTGGTTTTGTTGAATCTAATGGATACGTTTCTTTTGAAGCATCCGAGTTTGCCAAATCAAATAGTTATAATAATATTAGTTGGATGGTAGTGCCGGATATTGGACGGACGGGTTGCGGAGTTATGCCCTCCAATTTGGTTTTTGAGAAAATGGAGCCGGGTAAGGGTGCATCGGTTGAGTATCCTGTTCATTTTACATCCAATGGAAAAATAACAGTTCATGCTTATTTTTCTCCAACCCTCAATTATGTTGAGGGCGACGGATTAAAATATGGGGTTTCTGTTAATGATGAAACCCCACAAGTGGTAAATATTCATACCGATGAATCTTTAAGGGCATGGGAGAAAGCTGTATCAAATAATGCTGTTGAGCACAAAACTATTCATAATATTACATCTCCCGGCAACCATATTTTAAAATTTCATATGATTACCCCGGGATTAGTTCTTCAGAAAATAGTTATTGACACCGGAGGGTTAAAGCCTTCTTACCTTGGCCCACAGCCAAGTTTTAAGAAGTTTTGAATTTTATTTAACAGGGGTGCAGTTATGCACTCCTCAATTTAAAAATATACAATTACGAACCATGTTTTATGAAAAACCTCAGGCAAATATTGAAGATGCATAAAGGATTGGCCCTTGCCTTAATTTTTCTGCCTGTTATTTTTCTATCATGGTTTATATTCTCTTATAGCGAAAACATAGTACCTTATAAAAACTCAAACATTTCGTTTGAGGAGAGGGCCCGCGACCTGGTTTCCAGGATGACACTTGAAGAGAAAGTTTCTCAAATGGTGCATAATTCCAAGTCAATTGACCGACTGGGAGTACCTGAATATAACTGGTGGAATGAATGCCTGCATGGAGTAGGAAGGGCAGGTCTGGCTACTGTGTTTCCACAGGCAATTGGTATGGCAGCAATGTGGGATACCGATGAAATGTTTGAAATAGCAAATGTTATATCGGATGAGGCACGGGCCAAACATCATGATTTTGTCAGGCAGGGAAAAAGAGGGATTTACCAGGGTTTAACCTATTGGACCCCCAATATTAATATATTTCGAGACCCACGTTGGGGTAGAGGTATGGAAACTTATGGTGAAGACCCGTTTTTAACCGGCGAACTCGCTGTTGAGTTTATTAAAGGGTTACAAGGTAAGGATGAAAAATATCTGAAGTTAGTGGCAACAGCAAAACATTTTGTTGTTCATAGCGGCCCTGAATCCGAGAGGCACAGGTTTAATGCTGTACCCTGTAAAAGGGATTTCGTTGAAACCTATACCCCACATTTCAAAAAAGCTATTAAGCAGGGAGGGGTATATTCAATAATGTGTGCATACAACAGACTTTATAATGAACCCTGCTGTGGTAGTAAAGACCTTGAAAAGTTATTGCGCAATGATTGGGGATTTAGTGGTTATATAGTTTCCGACTGTGGGGCGATTGATGATTTTTTCCAGCCCAATACGCATAAAGTTACCGAAACTGACACCGAGGCATCAGTTTTAGCCGTAAATGCCGGCACCGACCTTAATTGTGGAAATACTTATAATACCCTTGTTAAAGCAGTTAGGTCTGGGTTAATTGATGAGAAAAAAATTGACAGGTCTGTTGTAAGGCTTATGGTTGCACGAATGAAACTTGGAATGTTCGATGACCCATCAATGGTTCCATATACAAAAATTCCAATCTCTGTGGTTAATTGCGAAAATCACAAACAAATGGCTTTAAAGGCAGCTCAAAAATCAATTGTATTGTTAAAAAATAGAAATAACATTCTGCCACTAAGCAGAAATATTAAAAATGTGGCGGTAATTGGGCCAAATGCAAATAACATTGATGTTTTACTTGGAAATTATAATGGTTTCCCGGCAAATCCTGTTACCCCTTTTGCAGCAATAAAAAGTAAATTGCCATATGCCAACGTAAAATATGCCCAGGGGTGCAAATGGGCCGAAGGGTTTCCCTTTATGCAGGTACTTCCTTCGGCTTATTTGTTTACATCTGAGAATTTAGGTCATCGGGGACTTAATGCTGAGTATTTTAATAATAGTAATTTAAGCGGTAACCCATATTTTATAGGTGTTGACAAGGTTATTGATTTTGTCTGGTGGACAAATGAACCCAAGCCCGGTATTAGCAACGATAATTTTTCGGTTAGATGGACTGGTATTCTTGTTCCGGAAGTAACAGGTGAATACCATCTGGGAGGTGATGGGTTTTCGGAATTTGCACTTTACCTTAACAATGTGCTGGTAGCAGGAAGGTCACATATTCACAGGCCTGAAATGACTTATAACACAGTATTTCTGGAATCAGGCAGAAAGTATAAAATAAAAATGGAATATCGCCAAAATAAAAGCACATACCCAATGGCCCGATTGCTTTGGGATCCGCCCGGTCAGGATTTAAAAAATGAAGCCATTGATTTAGCCATTAAATCTGATGTTATCATCCTTTGTATGGGATTAAGTCCGCTTTTGGAAGGTGAAGAAATGGAAGTTAGCGTAAGTGGTTTTAGCGGTGGTGACCGCACTGATATAAAATTGCCCCAATCACAAAGCAAACTGATAAAATCAATTATGGAGCTTGGTAAACCAACAGTTTTGGTATTGCTAAATGGTAGCGCACTTGCTATTAATTGGGAATCTGAAAATATACCTGCAATTTTGGAAGCCTGGTATCCGGGGCAGGAAGGTGGTGCAGCAATTGCCGATGTATTATTTGGAGATTACAACCCTGCCGGACGTTTACCAGTTACATTTTATAAATCAGTTAACCAGCTGCCCCCTTTTGAAGATTATTCAATGGAAGGCCGAACCTATAAGTATTTAAGAAGTGAGCCTTTATATCACTTTGGCTTTGGATTAAGCTATACCTCATTTAAATACTCTAATATGGTTAGCAGGGACGTGATAATGGCTGATGAAGCTCTTAAAGTTTCGGTTGATGTAACCAATTCCGGAAGACTGGATGGCGATGAGGTTATACAGCTTTATGTTTCACATTTAAACAAACAAAACTCCCCAATACGAAGTTTACAAGGTTTTAAAAGAGTGCATTTAAAGTCTGGGGAATCCAAAACTGTTGAATTTAATATCTTACCCGAACAATTTGGGCTTTTTCATCCTGAGCATAATTTAGTTGTTTATCCCGGCCAGGTTAAAATTTCGGTGGGAGGGAGTCAGCCGTGTGATATTAAATTAAAAGAAGGTTTTGTTCTGGAAAAAGTTATTGAAATTAAGGGTGAATTCCTTTGCAGATAGATTATTATAATAGTTTTTATTAGTAAAATTTTGAAATTTAAGTATATGGTTAGTTACAGGTTAATTTTGTTTTTGTTAATTATTTTTTTAACACCCTTCGTTTTAATTGCCGAATCAGGTGAGAAACTTTGGTTAAGGTATTCACAACTTAATGATGGTTTAAAGACCGGATATGCTGAAATCATTAAACATTTAATGGTCCCGGCTGAAGGTTATGTTAATAAAACCGCCGAAATTGAATTTAGAAAGGCTTATAATGGGTTGATAGGGAAAGAATTAAAAAGTTCATCAAAATTATTGCCCGGCACAGTGGTTTTTGCAACAGCAAAAAATAAAATTATTAAAGATTTCGGAATTTCAAATGACCTAATGCATTGCGGAAATGAAGGTTTTATAATCAGGAATTTTACCGTAAAGGGCGGTAAAATAATTATTATTGCCGCAAATAGTGATGCCGGAGTGTTGTATGGTACTTTTGCCCTTATTAGGAAAATGCAAACAGGTGAAAATTTATCTGAAATAAATATTACCCAGGTTCCTAAATACAATTTAAGGTTATTAAATCATTGGGATAATCTAAATGGTACAGTGGAAAGGGGATATGCCGGCCATTCTGTTTGGTGGAATCGCAATGAAACAGACGATAAAATAATTGAAGGGCATACATTTTATGCCAGGGCCAATGCCTCAATTGGCATTAATGGCGTTGTTTTAAACAATGTGAATGCCGCTCCTGAAGTTTTATCTGCCGAATACATCCAAAAATATGCTGCAATTGCAAATACATTGAGACCGTATAATATTAAGGTTTATATGGCAGTTAACATGGCATCACCAACAGTACTTGGCAAATTAAGTGATTCAGATCCCCTAAATCCTGATGTTATTAAGTGGTGGGAAAATAAAATAGCTGAAGTTTATTCAAAAATACCTGATTTTGGTGGTTTTTTAGTAAAAGCCAACTCAGAAGGTCAACCAGGGCCCCACGATTATGGTCGCACTCATGTTGATGGGGCTAATTTACTGGGAAAGGCATTAAAACCTTTTGGAGGTATAGTTATGTGGAGGGCATTTGTTTATGAACCCGGTGAAGAAGACCGTGCCCGACAGGCGTATAGTGAATTTAAACCCTTTGATGAAAAATTTGAAAATAATGTAATTATCCAGGTTAAAAACGGTCCAATTGATTTTCAACCACGTGAACCATTTTCTCCTTTATTTGGGGCCATGGATAATACCCCACTAATGATGGAATTTCAAATCACACAGGAATATTTGGGCTTTTCCAACCATCTTGCTTATTTGGCTACCATGTGGAAGGAAACCCTTGACGCTGACACCTGGTGCAAAGGCCAAGGATCAACAGTTGCCAAAATCACCGATGGAACCATTTTCAATCAAAATATTACTGCAATTGCCGGAGTCGCTAATATTGGACGCGATACAAACTGGACCGGCCATCATTTTGCACAATCAAATTGGTATGCATTTGGACGTTTGGCATGGGATCATGAGCTTTCACCTGAATCAATTGCCCAGGAATGGATAAAAATGACTTTCACAATCAACCCGGACTTTGTTGACCCTGTACGTGAAATTATGATGGCATCACGCGAAGCAGTGGTTAATTATATGACACCACTTGGCCTGCACCATCTTATGGGTTGGAGTCATCATCATGGACCTGAACCATGGACAGAGATTCCAGGTGCACGTCCCGATTGGTTACCAAAATATTTTCATAATGCAAGTGCAAGCGGGATAGGGTTTGACCGGACATCGAACGGAAGTAATGCTGTTGGGCAATATTTTTCACCAGTCAGGGAACTTTATAATAATTCTTATACCTGCCCTGAAAATCTTCTGCTATGGTTTCACCATTTACCATGGGATTATCGTTTACAATCTGGTAAAACTCTTTGGGATGCAATTTGTTATAAGTACTATAATGGCGTTGACGAAGTACGTAATTTTCAAAAAATTTGGGATAATCTTGAAGGAAGCATTGATCATCAGCGATTTAAAGATATTCAAAAAAAATTGAAAATTCAAACCAGGGAAGCAATTTGGTGGAGGGATGCTTGTGTTCTTTATTTTCAAACATTTTCCGGTAAATGCATTCCGGCTGAGCTTGAACGGCCAATTCACGACTTGGATGAATTGAAGAAAATTAAATTTAATATGACGCACCATAATTAATAACCAAATTGTTTGTAAAAAGATTTGAATTATTAATTTTGGTTAATTATTAAATCCACAGGGATTGAGCGGAAACATAAAAGTTAGGTGTGAATTTGTGTTAACCATCTCTTCTCTTTTGCCATTTGGAAATTTTAAGGTGTATTTCCGGTAAGGGGTTATTTGATGAATTATTCTTTTCAATTTCCTGTGGATTTTTTCTCTCCTGTGTTGTTTTTATAATCCTTTATCCGGGTACGAACTATTCTGTTTTAGTAGATTTTATCTTTGTTGAAAAATCATATACCATTGGTTAATAGGATTCTAAGAACCCCCAAAATTGGAAATCAACTCTGATTTATTCCCTCAAACCATGACGGGCGGGTATAAATTATATTTTCTGTTGGCATAAATGGTTTAATAACCGGGTTTTATTTAATTGAATAAAATTAAAATATATAAAACATTTATTTCAAAATATGCGTATAGCTGTTATTAATATTATTTAACAGTTGTTAATATTTAAAACAGATTTTCATTCATTAATAGGATCAACTAATTGTTTTCCAAACGCTGGTTAAAACATGGGTAGAAATAATTTAAATGGAAAATTTTTAATTACTACTGTCCGATAAATTTTTCGATAAGATGCTATAATGCCGACTAATTGCGGTGTCCCTACAGGACACTACTGAAAATTGGGGTCGATTCATATTTACCGATATTCTGTACCTGATGGCACAGTGCCGTTAGGGACTAAAGATCGGTAAAACACTTAATTGAGAATTGAACTTTTGTCTTGTTAGTTACAAAACAACTTTTTGTCGGATAGTAGTGATTTTTAATACAATAGCCTTATCCTTTTATTTTGGAAGTCATATATTTTTAATAACATTTAGTTAAACAAAAATCAGAATTAATTTTTATACCAAATTTTAGAGGTAAAAAACAAAAAAAAATGGTTATACCCAAAAACATACTTAATTTTTAAAATTGGTGAAGATGAATAATTTACTACTCATAATATTATTTGGGCTTTGGCTTTTTAGTTCAAATACAATAGCCCAGTCAGGCTATGTTTATTTAGATACCGGTCAACCTTTGGAAGTTCGCATTAACGACCTTATTTCAAGATTGACTCTCGAGGAGAAAGTTTCTTTGATGATGAATTCAAATAAGAAAATACCGCATTTAAATATTCCCGAATATGATTGGTGGAACGAAGCCCTGCACGGTGTTGCACGGGCGGGTGTAGCAACTGTGTTTCCACAGGCAATAGGTATGGCGGCTACATTCGAGCCTGAGTTAATTAAAAAAGTTGCCACCGCAGTTTCTGATGAAGGCCGTGCTCTTTACCACGAATCAGTAAAAAAGAATATTAGGTTGCGTTATTCGGGACTTACGTTTTGGACCCCCACTATCAATATTTTTCGTGACCCACGCTGGGGACGTGGAATGGAAACCTATGGGGAAGATCCGTATTTAACCAGTCAAATGGGGGTTGCATATGTTAAAGGTTTGCAGGGCGATAATCCAAAATATTTAAAAACAGCTGCTTGTGCAAAGCATTTTGCAGTGCATAGTGGTCCTGAAAAATTAAGACACGAATTTAACGCGGTAGTTTCTAAAAAGGATTTATATGAAACCTATTTGCCGGCGTTTAAAAACCTTGTTTACGCCGGAGTGGAAAGTGTAATGTGTGCATATAACCGAACCAATGGAGATCCATGCTGTGGCCATAATTATTTACTAACAGAAGTATTAAGGGGTAAGTGGGGGTTTAAAGGGCATGTAGTTACAGATTGCTGGGCCCTTGTCGATTTTTATGAAGGACATAAAGTTACATCTAATGCAGTTGATGCCGCGGTTTTAGCCCTACGAAGCGGGGTAAACCTTAATTGTGGCAGTGTTTTCGATCCCAACCTGCTAACTGCAGTTAAGCAGGGACTGATTACTGAAAAAGAGGTTGATGTGGCATTGCACAAATTGATGGAAACTCGTTTTAAACTTGGTTTGTTTGATCCTGATGAACTAAATCCTTATGCATCAATTCCAAAATCGGTAGTTAATTCGGTCGGGCATCGCGCCCTTGCACGCACGGTAGCCCAAAAATCTGTTGTCCTGCTTAAAAACAACGGTGTTTTGCCGCTTAAAAAGGATCTACCCAGATATTATGTTACCGGTCCAAATGCTAGTAGTATTCATGCATTAATTGGCAACTATTATGGAATAAATGATCAATTTGTTACAATACTTGAAGGCATTGCAGGGAAAGTTGAATTTGGTAGTCAAATACAATATAAACCTGGTACATTGTTAAACAGGCCTAATGATAACCCAATCGATTGGAATTCAGGAGATGCAAAAGTAAGTGATGCAACAATTGTAGTATTGGGTATAACCGGAATGCTTGAAGGTGAAGAAGGGGAGTCAATTGCATCGCCTCATTTTGGCGATCGCCTTGATTATGGCATTCCGTCCAATCAAATTGAATATCTGCGTAAATTGAAAAATAATAACCCCAAACCTGTTGTAGCCGTTATAACTGGTGGAAGTCCAATGGACTTACAGGAAGTTCACAAACTGGCCGATGCAGTTTTAATGGTTTGGTACCCCGGACAGGAAGGGGGAAATGCAGTAGCAGATATATTATTTGGCGATGTTTCTCCATCTGGTCGTTTACCAATTACATTTCCAATGTCAATTGACCAGTTACCTGCTTATGAAGATTATTCAATGCAGGGACGCACATACCGGTATATGGATAAAACGCCTATGTATCCCTTCGGGTATGGTTTATCTTATACAACTTTTAATTATTCTGATATAAAAATCAGTAAAAGCAGCATAAGGCGAAATGAATCTGCCCAAGTTGAAGTTAAAATAACAAATTCAGGCAAATTGCCTGCCGAAGAAGTTGTTCAGTTTTATATAACTCCCCCGGTATCAAAAATTTCACAACCAAAATTTTCATTACGGGGTATTAAAAGAATCAAACTCAATGCAGGTGAATCTGCAATAGTTAAGTTTTCAATAACACCGGCAACCCTTGAGTTGGTTGATATTAATGGAAATAGTTTTGTTGACACTGGAAAATATACCTTGCACATAGCCCCCGCAGCCCCTGTTGAACGAAGTATTAACCTAGGCTTACAAACACCGCTTTCAGCTGTGTTAAATGTTAAAAAATAGATTGATAATTATTAACTTATTAGGGAAGTAGGTATTATGCCATAAAGGTTATATGGGGTATCTTAAATCAAAAACATAAATATTTATTCATATTCTTGTTTTTACAAAAGGAGTCAGAAAAAATTATTCTGAATATGTTAATAATGTATAATTAAGAACAATGTTCGGTATTAATAATAAATTACAATTATCATGAGCGTTAATGCTCCATTAGGTTAAAAAAGAAAATCACTACTGTCCGAAAAATTTTTCGATAAGATGCTGTAATGCCAACTAATTGCGGTGTCCCTACAGTACACTGAAAATTGGGGTCGATTCA
>JBBIVA010000058.1:0-21251 GCA_037439945.1 Marinilabiliaceae bacterium | reverse complement strand
TAGTAGATGAGTGGTCAACCGGCCTGGTTTAAATACCATGGCCGGTTGTTATTTTCATAGTGTTTGATAACTGAATATAAAAATTATGTTCTGAATAAAATTCCGGTTAAAACTTGAAAATCTTTTTAAAACATTTTACTACCGAAAATTCAAATATCTCTTGATGTGTTTTTTTTAAACAATATTGAAGAAATAGGGTTAAGATTAAAATGAAATAAAACTAAATGAAGGATTCGATTAAAATAGGACGCTATAAGCGTGTTACTGAACAGCTGGAGAAACTGGTTAACGCAACAATCAACCCTGTTTCAAGAATGGCAACAATTGCGGCTTTGTTACATTTTAAAATGAAATATTTTTTCTGGACAGGCTTTTATATTCTAAATGATGGTGAATTAGTGGTTGGGCCATATCAGGGTCCGGTTGCCTGCTTAAAATTGAAAAAGAATACCGGAGTTTGCTGGGCAGGCATTAATTCAAAACAACCGGTATTAGTTCCTGATGTTGAAGAATTTTCAGGACATATTGCATGTTCTCCGTTAAGTAAATCTGAAATTGTGGTTCCGGTTTTTAATTGTAAAGGTGAAGTTTTAGCAGTTTTGGATATAGACAGCAGAAATTTTAATAATTTTGATGATACTGACAGAATTTACCTTGAGCAAGTAGTTGAATTAATTTATAAATAATGAAACCTTTAACTGTTTTAATAACAGGCGGTTCCACCCGCATTGGTAAAGCCTTGTCGGGGTATTTTGCTTCAAAGGGTTTTGAAGTAATTATTCATTATAATAAGAGTGAAAATGATGCTGAATTATTATCAAAAGACCTTCAGCAAAAATTTGGCGATAGGAGGTTTCCTGTTGTTAAGTGTGATTTAAATAGAGTTTCAGAATGTGAGATTATTTTTGAAAATATTTCACATTTAGATGTGTTAATAAATAATGCATCAGTTTTTGAGCCCGGGTTACTTTCTGATACTAATTTTGAGTTATTCAGGAAACAGATGTCTGTGAACTTTGAATCACCTTTTTTTTTAATGAAGTCATTCTACAACCGGTATAAAAGAGGGACAATTATTAATTTATTGGATACCCGGATTGTAAATAATAATTCATCACATGGAGCTTATTCGTTGGCAAAAAAGGCCCTTGGAAATTTAACCCAGATGGCCGCCCTTGAATGGGCTCCCTATATCAGGGTTAATGGTGTAGCTCCCGGCCCTGTGTTGCCACCTTGTAATCCCGCCGGTGAGTATTTTGAAAAGGTAATAGATGCAACACCATTAAAAAAACAGGTAAGTATTGATAATTTGTGCGAAACTGTTTATTTTTTAGCAGTAAACAGTGATGTTACCGGGCAAATTATCTATTGTGATGGAGGGTCACATATAAAATAATATTTTATGGCTAAAATTCTTATAAAAAACCTGCTTCTACGCACCCAGGTAGGTTTTAACGAACATGAAACCGGTAAAAAGCAAGATTTGTTACTAAACATTAAAATTAGTTATGATACGCAAGGGGAAGAGGTTACCGATAACCCTGAAATGGCCCTTAATTATCGTGATGTATGTAAAAGTATAATAGATGTTGTAGAAAGTAATAATTTTAATCTTATTGAAACTGTTGCTCAAAGGGCCCTGGATGTTATTCTGGAAAATAAAAGGGTAAAACGGGCCGTTGTGCAAGTTGATAAGCCCCACGCTCTGCGTTTCTCTGAAAGTGTATCGGTTAAATTAAAGGTAGAAAATAAGAAGTAAGTCATTTTAATTTAGGATATTAAAACCATGATTCAACTATATGAAACCCAATAGAGCAATAATTTCGCTGGGGTCAAATATTGAAGCAGAAAAAAACATTTATAAGGCTATTGAGGAGTTAAAAAACCACTTTAATGTAATTTCTGTTTCATCTATAAAAACTACTAAACCAATTGGGATAACCAACCAGCCTGATTTTTTAAACGGTGTTGTGTTGGTGCTAACTGTTTATAATCAAGAAAAAGTTACAATTTTATTAAAAGAAATTGAAAATAAAATGGGGAGAGACAGGTCACTTCCCAAATTTGGCCCCCGAATAATTGATCTTGATATACTTTTTTGGAATAATAGAGTAGTAGATGATGATTATTACAACCGTGAATTTTTGCAAATGGCGGTTGCAGAGATAACCTCCACAAAAATTGTAACATAACCTCATAACCTGTATTTTTTTACTTATTCGCCGCTCTGGTCCAAAATGAATTAACATAATTATATTAGCTTTAAAAAATGGCCAGGGCATTTGGAACTACTTTAGAGGAAATTTTCCGGATCGAGGATTCTGATTTGTAATGCACTTGAAATTAAAAACAGGTTTGACCGGTTCTTTTATTGAGTTATTTTATTAGGTAAGTTGTAGTTGTTATCATTTTTTTAATAACCCCTATTAAGATGGTACTTTACATAAAAAATATGGTTTGTAACCGTTGTATTATGGTAGTAAAAAACGAGCTTGAAAAAATTGGCTTTCAACCAGTTAGTGTTAAACTTGGCGAAATTGAACTAAATTCGGAAATTAATGATGACGAAAAACAAATGATAAATGTACATCTTAAACAGTATGGGTTTGAAACAATTGATGATAAAAAGGGAAGAATAATTGAACAAATAAAAGCATCAATAATTGAACTGGTACACAATCGGAACAGTCAATTAAAAACTAATCTTTCTGACTTTTTGAGTAGGGAACTTATTCATGATTACACTTACCTTTCAAACCTTTTCTCAGAGGTTGAAGGTACTACAATAGAGAAATTTTTTATTGCCCAAAAAATTGAAAGGGTAAAGGAGCTATTAGTTTACGATGAGTTGTCGCTAAGCGAAATAGCTTTTAAAATGAATTATTCCAGTGTAGCACATTTGAGTAATCAATTTAAAAAAGTGACTGGACTAACCCCAAGTTTCTTTAAAAGTAAAAAGATAAAGGATAGAAAACCGCTCGACAAAGTGTAAATTATATAAAACATACCAATAATTATATAACATTACTAGGATAAGTTTATTTAATTTTGTATCAATTGATTAAAAGTTTAAGCTACAATTTAAATTTATTGATATGAGAAAAATAATATTACTTACCCTTCTTTCATTTTTGTTTGGTACAGGTTTTCCCAATACTGGTAATAAAAATGAAATAAAAAAAGCCGGGATAAAAGTTTTGGGTGAATGTGGTATGTGTAAATCACGTATTGAAAAGGCTGCAAAAGTTGAGGGAGTAACATCTGCTGTATGGAACAGGGAAACTAAGGTTTTGCAGGTTGAATATCATACTTCAAAAATAAAAATTGAATTCATTCATAGGAATATTGCAAGGGTTGGACATGATACACATAAAGAGAAAGCTTACGATGCAGTTTATAATGCACTGCCTTCCTGCTGTAAATACCAAAGAAACATAGACTACAAAGAGCAGAAAAAATAAAAATTTTTAACATCTCTAAAATGCTCAATAAGCTTATAAAGTTTTTTCTCGAAAATAAGCTTGTTACTGTACTCCTGCTAATTTTGTTTTTAGGTTGGGGTGTAGTAACAGCGCCCTTCAACTGGAACATTGATTTCCTTCCGAGAGACCCTGTGCCTGTTGATGCCATTCCTGATATTGGTGAAAATCAGCAAATTGTTTTTACCGAATGGATGGGAAGAAGTCCACAGGATGTTGAAGACCAGATTACTTATCCTTTGACTACATCACTTCTGGGCTTACCCGGTGTTAAATCAGTACGAAGCAGCTCAATGTTTGGACTATCTTTTATAGCAATAATTTTTGATGATGATGTTGAGTATTATTGGAGCAGAACAAGGGTATTAGAGAAGCTTAATTCACTGTCATCCAATTTGCTTCCGAATGGAGTTTCGCCCTCATTGGGGCCTGATGCAACAGCACTGGGGCAAGTTTTTTGGTACACTTTGGAAGGAAGGGATGAAAATGGTAAACCTGCAGGAGGGTGGGATTTGCATGAGTTAAGGAGCATCCAGGATTTTTATGTTAAATATGCATTGTCTTCTGCCGAAGGGGTTTCAGAAGTTGCTTCTATTGGCGGATTCGTAAAAGAGTACCAGGTAGATTTGGACCCAGTGGCTTTAAAAGCTCATAATGTAAGCATAATGATGGTTATGGAAGCCATTAGAAACTGCAATCTTGACATTGGAGCTAATACCATTGAGATGAACCTTGTGGAATATTATGTAAGGGGTTTGGGATATATTAAAAACCTGAATGAAATAGAACAGGCAGTAGTAAAGGTTACCGATAATAAGCCCATACGAATAAAGGATATAGCAAGGGTAAATATTGGTCCGGCCCCACGTGGGCACAGTGGCTTTTTGGATAAGGGAGGGGCTGAAGCCGTTGGAGGAGTTGTAATTGCCAGGTATGGAGATAATCCCTTGAAGACTATTGAAAATGTTAAGGAAAGAATTAGTGAAATAGCTCCAGGTTTGGCATCCAAAACACTGGAGGACGGAATTCAATCGAAGGTTACAATAGTACCATTTTACGACCGTACAGAGTTAATCTATGAAACATTGGGAACTCTTAATGAAGCTATAAATCTTCAAATTATCATAACAATTATCGTTGTTATAATAATGGTGTTTCATTTACGGGCTTCGTTAATGATATCGGCATTGCTGCCACTGGCCGTGTTAATGTGTTTTATTATGATGAAATACATTGGAGTTGATGCTAATATTGTTGCGCTTTCAGGTATTGCAATAGCTATTGGTACTATGGTTGACCTGGGTATTATCCTTAGCGAAAATATTCTTAGCCATAATGAAGAGGCACCCGAAAATCAACCATTAATAACAACTGTTTACAACGCATCCGTTGAGGTTTCATCAGCAATTTTAACTGCCGTTTCAACAACTATTGTGAGTTTTCTGCCTGTTTTTACGCTACAAGCCGCTGAGGGAAAATTATTTGGACCCCTGGCATTCACTAAAACATTTGCGCTGTTGGCAGCATTGGTTGTAACATTGTTTATGATGCCCGCTTTTGCGCACTGGTTGTTTTCAGTTAAAACTTTTAGGAAACAGATCGCTTTAATATTTAACTCAATTTTAATTGTTATTGGAATTTTGATACTCGGTTGGGTGGTCTGGGGAGGGATCGCGATTATTCTTTTAGGGTTAAATAATTTAGCCAAAAACCTTGCAGATAACGAAAAACTTCCAATCTCTAAGTTAAATTATTTTTTTAGAAAACAACATAGTGTTATAAACCTGGGAATTATATTAATAGCGGCATCATGGCTTTTGGCTGGTGAATGGCTGCCATTAGGGGTTACAAACAGTTTATTCCTCAATTTTATTTTTATAGCCTTGATATTAATAATTGTTTTGGGAGGTTTTAAATTGTTTTTAAGATTTTATGCCAGGTTATTGAATTGGTGCCTTGAACATAAAAAAGTATTTTTAGCAATTCCGGTATTAATTGTTGTTTGGGGGTTAAATATATGGTTGGGATTCGATAAGGTTTTTGGATTTATTCCAAACATAACTGAAAAAGCAGGGGTAAATATAAGGCCATCTTCACTTTGGAGTTCGTTATCGCATGCGTTTCCAGGCATGGAAAAGGAGTTTATGCCGGCACTCGATGAAGGTTCATTTTTATTAATGCCCACCTCCATGCCCCATTCAGGAATGGAAGCAAACCGTAAATTTTTGCAACAGCTTGATATTAGGGTCGAAGCTATACCCGAGGTGGCAATGGTAGTTGGAAAGGCAGGAAGGGTTGAGAGTGCTTTAGACCCGGCTCCTGTATCAATGTTTGAAAACATTATTCTATACAAAACGGAATATATTAATGATATAGATGGACATCCGATTAGGTTTGGAGTTGATAAGAATGGAGATTTTCTGAAAGATGATGTTGGAAACCTTATTCCGGATAACAAAGGAAGGTATTTCAGGCAGTGGCGTGAACATATTAAAACACCCGATGATATCTGGAATGAGATAGTTAATGCCACCAACAATATTCCCGGAGTTACCTCGGCACCCAAATTACAACCAATTGAAACCAGGTTGGTAATGCTTCAAACAGGTATGCGTGCACCAATGGGAATAAAGGTTTTTGGACCGGATTTAAAGAGTATTGAAGACTTTAGTTTAAGCCTTGAAAAGCTGCTTAAAGAGGTTCCTACGGTTAAACCGGAGGCAGTTTATGCAGATAGAAGTTTAGGCAAACCCTACCTGGAAATTGATATAGATCGGATGGCCATTGCCCGGTATGGGCTTAATATAGCAGATGTGCAGATGTATCTTGAGGTTGCGTTGGGTGGTATGCCTTTAACAACAACTGTAGAGGGCAGAGAAAGATATAAAATACGTGCGAGATATGCCCGTGAACTAAGGGATAATCCGGGTGCTATACAAAGAATTTTAATTCCCACACCATTGGGAATGCAAATTCCTTTAGGAGAATTAGCCACCGTTGAGTACAGGCCCGGTCCGGGTATGATTAGGGGTGAGAATACATTTTTAGTTGGATATGTTTTGCTTGATAAACAGGATGGCTACTCCGAAGTTACAGTAGTTGAGAATGCCGATAGATACCTAAAGAGTAAAATTGCAAATGGAGAATTAATAGTGCCGACTGGTGTTAGCTATAGGTTCTCAGGTAGTTATGAAAATCAGGTTAGGGCCGAAAAAAGGTTGGCTATTGTGGTGCCACTTGTTCTGGTCGTAATATTCCTTATTCTTTATTTTCAATTTAGATCAACCACCACATCGTTAATGATTTTTTCATCGATAGCCCTTGCCTTTGCAGGTGGATTTGTTATGCTTTGGCTCTATGGCGAAGATTGGTTTATGAATTTTTCAGTAGTGGGCACTAATATGCGTGACCTATTTCAAATGAAAATGTATAATTTGAGTGTGGCCGTTTGGGTTGGTTTCATTGCCCTATTTGGAATAGCAACTGATGACGGAGTGGTTATTTCGACTTACCTGATGCAAAGTTTTAAAAAGAATAGGCCGGAAAATATTAAGGAAGTCAGAAAAGCTGTGCTTGAGGCCGGATTAAAGAGAGTAAGACCTTGTTTAATGACATCAGCCACTACGCTTCTTGCCTTGCTTCCTATATTAACGTCAACAGGTAGGGGTGCCGATATAATGATACCTATGGCAATTCCGGCATTTGGGGGAATGTCTGTAGCCCTAATTTCTTTGTTTGTAGTACCGGTATTATATGCAGCCAGAGAAGAATATCTAATAAGCAAAAAGTTTAAATAATGATAAGAGTTATTTGCATACTGTTTTTGTTCCATTTATTTGGGATTGTACCAGGTCAGAGTTTAGATGACCACCTAATTTTTGCAGCCAAAAACAATCCCGGGTTAAAATCTAAATTTTTTGAATATCAGGCAGCCCTGGAACGGATTCCTCAAGTTGGGGCACTTTCCGATCCTCAACTTGGGTTCAGCATATTCATTATGCCAATGGAGCGGTATATGGGTAATCAGGTGGGTTCAGTTTCAATTATGCAAATGTTTCCTTGGTTTGGGACATTGGGCGCAGCTAAGAATGAAATGAGCTTTATGGCAAAAGCCAAATTTGAAGAATTTAACGAAGCTAAATCAAATTTGTTTTACGAAATAAGGGAAACGTGGTATGCAACGTATTTAATTGAAAAAGAGATTGAGATTACTAAAGAAAGCGTTGAATTGCTAAATACTGTTCTGGAAATTTCAATAGTGGGGTTTAAAAGTGGCGGGCAGGGTAATGCCAAAGGAACTATTAATAATAACCTATCTACAACTTCTGCCGGAGCTTCGGTTTTATCAGGAAAAATGGATGGGATGGCAATGGATCAAAAATCATTGTCCAATAATATAGGTGGTAAGATGGGGCAGATGAGTGAAATGAGTAATATGGTGCCTGCAGGTAGTTTAATAGATGTATTGCGTATTCAAATGGAAATGAATGAACTGAAAAACAATCTGTTATTGCTTGAAGATACCAAAATTGCGTTAATAACCCGTTTTAATAAGTTGTTGAACCGTAAAGAAAATGAACCAGTTTTTTTTAATGACACCATATTGGCCCCCAAATTGCCCGTACCACTATCAGTATTGCCAGATAGTATTAAGAAAGGCAATCCAATGATTTTAATGCTAGAAAAGGAGGAAGCTGCTTTTATCACTAAAGGTAATATGAACCGGAAAATGGGTATGCCAATGATTGGTTTGGGATTGCAATATGATATTTTCAAGCATAGAGAAAATAATCTGAGCAAGATGAATGGCAGGAACATGGTTATGCCCATGGTTACTGTATCAATTCCTTTGTGGCGAAAAAAATATAGTGCATTAGTTCGTGAATCTGATTTATTGCGGCAATCAGTGGTTGAGGAAAGACAGGAAGTAAGCAACCTGCTTATGGTAAATTAT
The DNA here is from genome assembly GCA_037439945.1 of Marinilabiliaceae bacterium. Lineage (GTDB taxonomy): Bacteria > Bacteroidota > Bacteroidia > Bacteroidales > Marinilabiliaceae > CALEUX01. The sequence goes on along the minus strand of JBBIVA010000058.1, from coordinate 12,818 downwards.
GAAGAGGTTATAAGAGATTTTAATGATGCAGAACGAAGAATTGGATTATATAAGGAACAAGCATCATTGGCAAACCGGGCAATGAATATTCTTATAACAAATTACTCAACCGATAGTGAAAAGTTTGACGAAGTAATAAGAATGCAGCAAAAACTGCTCGGTTATAAATTAAAATACCTTGATGGTATAATTGATAGTAACATAGCTGTTGCCATGATGAATAAATTAATGGGACGCTAAGGAAATTTAATTAATGAAAGGAACAAATTTGCAAAAAACGTAAACACTTATGAATAGAAATTCGATGGAGATTAAGTTAGACATGTAGGTTCTCCCGAATAGCAGGGGGCTTAAACAAAAAATAATTTACTGTTGAAAATGAAAAAGATATTAAAAAATAAAATTCTTCAATTCAGTATTGTATTATTGGTTGGAATATTTACCGGCTGGTTATTTTTTAAACCGGGAAATGAAAAAACAGAAGAACATTTACATAATCATAATGAAGATGTTACATACACCTGCTCCATGCATCCGAAAATAAGGCAAAATGAGCAGGGAAAATGTCCGATATGCGGAATGGCCTTAATTGCGGTAAGCCAAAATTCAGATAAAGAAAACAGTAGCCCTTATGTTTTTTCATTGTCTTCGGAGGCAATTGCACTTGCTAATGTTAAAACTCACAGAATTACTTATGGAGGATATGATAAAGAAATTATATTAACAGGTAAGGTTGCTGTAAATGAACAAAAAAAGGTGTCGGTAACTGCCAACTATTCAGGGAGAATTGAGAAACTTTTTATTGACTTTACCGGACAGGAGGTATTAAAAGGGCAGAAATTGGCAACCATTTATTCTCCTGACCTTATAACAGCGCAAAAAGAATTATTTGAGGCAGCAAAGTTCAAGTCAACAAACCCTGCCATTTATAATGCAGCAAAGGAAAAACTCCGGTTTTGGAAAATTACCGATAAACAGATTGATGAAATTGAAAACAGGGGATATGTTTTAAGCGAGTTTGATGTTATTTCAGACCAATCGGGTGTAGTAATAAACCTTAAGGTTACCAATGGTGATTATGTAAATAAGGGTTCGCTATTGTTCGAGATTACAGACCTTAATAATTTGTGGGTTTTATTAGATGCATATGAAAGCGATTTACCGTTAATTAAAACCGGACAAAGTATCGACATCTCAGTTTCTTCCATGCCGGGAAAGGAATTTTCTTCAACAGTCGCATTTATCGACCCGTTAATTAATACCCTAACCCGAACAGCATCTGTTAGAGCTGAAGTATCGAATAACAGCCAATTGCTTAAACCTGAAATGTTTGTTAAAGGTAGGATAAAATCAGGAGTACATGGAAAATCTGATTCGCTGGTAATCCCAAATAGTGCTGTGCTGTGGACAGGCTTAAGGTCTGTGGTGTATGTAAAAAAAGGTTCACCTGATAATCCATGGTTTGAAATGAGAGAAGTAACAATTGGGACTTCCCTTGGGCAATTTTATGTTGTTGAGAATGGACTCATTGAAGGGGAAGAAGTGGTCTCAAACGGTTTGTTTGCTATTGATGCTGCTGCCCAATTAAACGGCAATTATAGTATGATGAACCGGGCCCCTGATAATACAGTTGAAATTCCTGAAATGTTTACAAATCAACTTACAGCATTTATTAATCAATATCTTGAGCTTAAAAACGTATTGGTTAAAAGTGATTTTAATTTGGCAAAATCAACTATTCCCAAATTTGAATCAGCGTTCAACACAATAGGCAATTCTCACTTAAGTGGTAAGGCAATTGCTTTTTGGGAACCCAAAAGAAATGAGATAGAAAGACTAATTACCCGGTTAAAAAATGCCGGAAATATTGAAGATCAACGCATGATATTTTCAGATATTACTGATATTATAGTTTTAACAGTTGAAACTTTCAGAGTAAATATGAAAACTATTTATGTTGCATATTGTCCAATGGCATTAAATGATACCGGGGGGTTTTGGTTGAGTGAATTTGAAGAAATCCGCAATCCATATTTTGGAGATATGATGCTGGAGTGTGGCGAGGTAAAAAAAACAATTCAGGGAAGGGTATCTGGAAAGCCTAAATCAGAAGGGAGTAATGAGCACCAGCATTAATTTTTTTGTGGAATTATAGTTGAGTTGTAGTGATATAAAAAAAAGAGGAGCTGAAAACCTCCTCCTGTTTTCAGCGTTGATGCACCCTAAAAATTTTTACTGATTATATGGTATCGTTCGGCCTGTTCCTTATAAACCCAAATTTGTCTTTAGCCATTTTTTCTAATGACCGTCATTAGAAATAAATAGTCTTAAGTTATTGATTACATGTCTTCTATTTTGACAAATCGCTAAATAAAAACTAAAAATTTGTAATCAGAAATGCTTACAAATTAAGTTTTTCTAAAGCAGCCTGTACCGACTATTCGGTAGGGTTAATCCCTGCTAAATCATTAGTTCATTGCCTTTCTAATGACAAACCGGGATAAATATTCAGCAGCCTGGATTTATTGTGTGCTCTGATTCGGATGGGGGGTTTATCTGGTATATATTAAGTGTAATCTCGGTTGCCTTCTTTAACGATAAGGTTGGTTTTTCTTCAAATAACACCCTTTCAGGTTCTTTGTAAATGCAGTATGCTGTAAACAATAAGCAAATAAGGGTTTCAATTTGCTTTCTTAAACGATGGTAAATGGGGCGAAGGCACAAATCGGTTTTATACATGCTGAAAGCCTTTTCTGTAAGCCAAAGGTTCTTGTAATTTTCCATTACGCTACTATAGGTAGGCTTTGTATTGGTTAGGAAGATCTTTAGGCCATCCGGGCTGGGTACTGGTTGCATATGCCCTAATCAACTTCAATTAATACATCACCTTAAGTTTGATGTATTTGTTGTAATTTTTGTTGTTAATGATTGATTTTGTTAATTTGCCCGATTTGACCTGCTTTTCAAGCCTCTTTAAACCGCGTTTGCGATTATAATTATTACTTTTCAAAATAATTAATGATTAGCCTTCTATTTCCAGTTTTTTTAATGCTTATGTTGTAACATCAGAAAATTAAATATGGGGTATCTTTGTTTTTATTGCTGTTGACCCGTTCTTTGGCCTTGCTCAAAGTGAGTATTATTTTGCAACACCCAAATAAGGGATACAGATGGTGTTGTAAAAAAGTGCTTTTAACAGTAAAAAGGACTAATCTGATGATGGATATTTGTTGTTAAGCTATATATGAATCATCAAATTGGTCCTAAAAAATTGTAGTTTACGGTATTAAATTAATATTTTATTTTTCAGATTATTAAAGCTTGTTGCTATTGCCTCCATTGCTTTACCATCCCTTGTATGGTCCTGCTCAACAAACATATATTTAACACCGGCAACATCCTTTAGTTTTAGTATTTCCTTATAATTAATTATCCCTTCACCAACCGGGGCAAAGAATTTTTCATCACCTGCTTCCATATCCTTAACGTGGAATAATTCATATCTTCCCGGGTAATCATTAATTAATTTAACAGGATCATAACCGGCGCGCGTTACCCAATAAATATCAAGTTCAAAGGTCAGGAGATCAGGGTCGCCCTCAGCCAAAAAGATATCAGTAAATGGCACTTTCCCTTCAACATCTTTGAATTCAAAATCATGATTATGATATGCAAACCGGATGTCGTATTTTTTCATTACTTCCCCAATAGTGTTCAAATCGGTTACAAATTTTTTGTAACTATCAACAGAAACTCTTCTCTCTTCAACCAACCATGGCTGAACACAATATTTCACTCCAAGTTTAGCGTGAGCTTCGGCCATTGCATCAACATTACTGGTATCAACACCTTTAACTTCAACCCCTGTATGGCTGCTTATAATTTCCATTCCCAGGTCGTTAACCATTTTTTTAAACTCATCAGGAGAGAAACCGTAAAATTTACCATTGTTGTAACCAGCCAGTTCAAGGTACTGATATCCTATATCTGCAACTTGTTTTAATGAATCGGCGACGTCTTTTGCCATATTATCCCTAATGGTATAAAGTTGTATCCCAATTCCTGATTTTAGATTCCCAGTTTTAGGAGCCAGACATGAGGTTAACCCATTTTGGGAAATTGCAGCTCCAAAAACACCCAAAGCTGCAAGCTTAATAAATTCTCTTCTGTCTTGATTTTTCATCATAAAAAAAATTAATTTTTGAAGGTATGATAGCTTGTCCCGATACTTCGGGGCAACTCGCCCCGAACAATCGGGGTTCGTTTCAGCATAATAAAATTTAATTTTTAAGGTATTATGAAACTCACACGTTTTAAATTTTATTACTTACATGTTTGCGTTTAACCAAACTTGAGTGTTTCATTACATAAATTTGTTAGGTGGATAAACTGTGAATGAACAAAAAAAGTAATTTATCTCATAAAATCAAATATCCTGACGTGTTTTTTTCCGAAAACTATTTGTTAACCTGGGTTATTGCAAGGTTTGCAGCTTTTAATAATGGTTCAATATCAATATCGGCCCCAACAGCTTTTTGCATCCAATGATTGGGGGTTAGCCTTCCAAGTTGATAAATACGGTCAATTTCGCTGGCAAAGGATTTCTGGCTTAAATACTCTTCAAGTTGAAATTCAATAATATTTCCGTAGGCATAAGCCGAAAGGTAAAGCGGATAACTTACCATGTGACTGTATATTGCAAGAATTGGCTGATCTTTAGTGCCATAAACGGGTGCATAATAGTTATTCCAAATATCAGTGGCAATTTCAATAACTTTATCTTTTAGCTGTGATTCATTAGCATCTGGATTTTCATATAACCACTTCCATACCCTCATATCCAGAAGTGAAACACCCATTATTTCGTAAGTTGACCATATCAGGTCAAGAGTTCTAAATGCTTGATATTGTGGATTATTATCTTGTATGCCCAAGAGTTCAAGATCCCTTTTTTGAAATATAAAGGCAAGGGCTTCGGTGAAGGCCGTGTTGGGAACACCGGTAAGTGCATAATAATCTACGTTGTACATCGAAATGGTTTGTTCAACATTATGCCCCAGTTCATGAATTGCAATGTTGTACCCTTTATAATCCATACCATTATCCGGAATGCGGGTCCGCAAATGTGATTGCATCCCAACCATTGCAGCGCCCCAGGCATGGCCTGAGCCGCGCGCAGGATCAACACTGATTTTGTCACAAATTTCATTGGCACGGGTTTTTGAGAACCCAAGTTTCAGAAGAATATTTGGCATATCTTTTTTAAACCCGGATGCATCGGGGTAGAGGTTTCGGGTTTTTTGGCTTAACACATCTTCATTAATATTACTGCGTGCTTTAAAACCATCATACCAAATATCAAAAGGTTCAAGGGGTCGGCCCAGCCTGTTTGAAATTAATTGTCCTACCTCTTTCAAAGTTTCAGATTCCAGAAATTTTACAAACAGGTTTTCAACATCAGGCTGTGATATTTCCATGTTACCTTCAAAATTCCGACGTATATAAGTGTTTAAAGGCGAATATTCATCCATGGCTTTTAGTGCCCTGAAATTTTTGATAATTTGCAGATACCTTGTGTTGGGCTCAGGAAAATATTCGACGGGTTGGTTGTTTTCTGTAATACTGTTACTATATGGGGCCCAGTTCTGCTTTGGATTGTTTATTACAGACAAGGGAATTGACTGGTCAATTATCCTTTTCATTACCTGGTAAATCATTTGTTGTTTTTCGAGCCCTTGTTCACCCAATGGATAATTTGCTTTAAGTTCGTCCCTTAAATTCCAGTGGGAGAGTAATACCATATCATCCCTGAAAAGTGATTTGCCCTCTTCGGTTAAGAGTTTACCTGCATAAATGTTGTACTGGCTTATATATAAATCTGCACCGGAACTTATTTTGGCATAATGCTGGTTAAGTTCTGCGGGTATCCTTGAAGTAAAGAAATCGCCCAGTCTTGCATAGGCCCATTCTTCTCTGCTCCATGCCTTTCCCAATTCATTTTTTTCATGCAATGAATAAAATGGAAAATTTAGGGCAATTACAAACGCAATTTTATTTTTGTACAAATCATCCTGAAGATGTGCCCCGGGATTGAATCCGCTAAACATTTCATCAATTGGCAGAATTTCTCCAAATTTCAGGTGTACAGGCTCCTGAAGTTTTAAAGTCATCCAGTTGAAATGACCATAAAGGGTTTCAATGTGCTTATTGGCCTTGTTAAAAAGAATTTTTAACTGGTTTTCATCTGATACAAAATATTTATTACTGAAATCCGCAAAATCCTTATCTGTACCATCTGCTGCCCACCAAATTGACGCAGTATGATTTACACCGCGCTCAATTCTTTCGGGCGGACAATTTGGATGAGCCCTTTTTAGTTGGGCAATTACCTCAGAAATTGTTTTTTCAGAAATTTCGGGTTTGTTTTTATGGCTTTTACCACCGTTATCAAAACAGCCTGTAAGCATAATCAATATTGCTAAAAAAAAGGTTACTATTTTAATCCCTATAAAATTTAATTTCAGAGATGGCGGCTTTCCGTAAATAGAAAAGCTGTTAATATCGAAAATTGTTGGTCCCATCATGATAAATTTTTAAATTATTAATTGTTATATACATAGCAGTACCAGTTTTTTGTAACCAAATTTTGGTTTTTTTTGCTTTAATAACCAGAATGTTTTAAATCAGTTTATATGCAATTTGTTGAGACAGCTATAAACTGCAGTTTATTTAATGGTTCAATCAATTATAAAAAGGCAATATGTATTTCTTCAATTCATAAATAAACCACTAAAAGCCCCATATTAACATATGGTAATTTTGGTTGTAGCTTATTTTGTGGTTTTAATTTTGTATTTAGCTATACTTGAACAAATTTAATCAAAATTAAGATTTGTTATCTTATTGAAAATACTTTTCGAATTCTGGGATAATTCTAAATTTAGTTTCTGAAAAAGCAAAACGTTTATTTATGATAGAACCCGGGGCTTTTTAAACATCTTTGAACAACTCATAAAGAATTAGTTTGATAAAGTTTCTTCAGTCTAATTTTGAAATTATCTGAGAAAACAAGGTTATATTTGCCATTTTAGAGAAGTTTGTTTTTGTTGTGCAACTCAAAGTTAATTTGATGTGCAAAATTCCTTCTCTCTTTTTTAATCGTTTAGGACGCTATTTGTTTAAAATAATAATTTCTTTTTTTAATAAACAAAGACAATTATTGACTTTATGAAGGGATCAAACATTATTTTTATTCAGGTATCCTGTTCATTTATATAGGAATATTCTTTTTGTTTCCTGTCAGTAATTGTTACTGTTAACTGGTTTTTACTTGTTTTCCTGTATTTTATTAATTTCGGGAAAACGTGGTTTGGATTTTCGAAAATTAATGTGTTGGCATGCCCACTGGTGTTTTTAAATTCTATTCCAATACCCTTGTTTTGGTTAATAACAGTTGCAGTATAAATTATTCCATTATTTGAATAAACTATATCAAGATATTCCAAAATTTTGCATTTTGCCATTTTTTAAACTATAGGAAAATCCCTTAAGAAATTTGTCATTGATCTTGTCCCAATGCTCAAATATTTCTTTGTTTTCAATTTTCCATGTACCGGCCATAAATATTGGTAATTCGGACTGGGATAGGATTTTTTCTGCCCAGATGAATAATGATATTAGTTATATAATTCTCATTTTAAATACTTATTTTATTTGAGTTTATAAACGTAACATATAGTAAATAAGTATGTTGTAGGGGTTTGTGTTTTTTAATTGTTATTATTTGTTAAATCATTATTATAACCCAAAATCATAACATTTTGTTTCTATAATAAAAAGGTTTATATAGATTTCAATCAATTTATTATAATAGTTTGTTAAGTTTTTTTATTTGCTTGATTTACAGATGTATACAAATATACTCATTAAACATTTAATGTGTTTAAAATCAAGAACCTGCTTTTATCTAACTTCTAATATTCTAAAAGTCTAACGATCTATTGTTATTAACTAAATTATCAAAATTGTTCAACCTTTAGTAAAGATCTTTAAGAAATTCATTTTTTTAATTTGATACTATCTGTATTTGATTGCACCAAAATAAGAGACATACAAACCGCAATTAATTTCCGCAGCTTTAAATGTTTTGCTGCAATATCAAAATTTTTACTTTACATTATCTTTTTTTAAAGATGAGATGTGATGTTTTAAAAACAGTAAGCTCCCACTTAAACTCATAAAACTTGCTAATAGTATAGCAGAATAATAGGAACCCGAAAAATCATAAAGAAAACCACCGCTATATGGACCTGCAATTCCGGCTATTGCATAACCCAAAAATACATACGGATAGATAATCCCAAGATTTTTCACCCCAAACACTTGCGCTGTCTCTTTGGCAAAAAGAACAAAGTTGCCACCAAACCCAAAGCCGATAAAAAATGATATTAATAAGTACCAGATATCAGTTAGGGGAACAAAATTCAGTGTTAAAATTGAAACAGATTGAACAAGTAACGCCCAAAATACACTTAAACTTGCCCCGAAAATGTCGCTCAAAAACCCCCAGGTCAGCCTGCCTAAAAAATTTGCCACCGCAAAAAGAGATACACCAAGAATTAGTATATGGTTTGAAATATCGTACTGCCCCCCAATAATCCGCAAACTTCCTATTATAAGCAATCCAGCGAATGTGCCAAAGAAAATCCCCAAAAATAGTTTTTTAAATATTTTTGAATTTATGAATTGTGATACTTTAAGTTGTTCAAAATTGCCATTATAGGTATCTTGAGTTTGATAGACAAAATTTGATAAAACAATAATTATCAATCCATAGCTCAACCCCACTATTTTAAGCAATTCGAGAACATTATATCCTTTATTAAGAATAAATTCAGACACTTCGGACATAAATACGGCCCCCAAGCCAAAACCTGCAGCTGCAATTCCGGTAATAAGGCCTTTTTTTTCGGGAAACCACTTAACGGGCGAAGTTAAAGATACCCAATAACCGAAACCGGTAGATACACCTCCCAAAACACCCACACCTATTAAAATTAAAATGAATTTTCCATGTGATAAACCTGACATAAAATACCCTGCTAAAAATACTAATCCGGCAATAAACCCAAAATATTGGTGTTTTACCTTTTTCCCGAGTTTACCAACAAAAATCATTGTAACAGGAAATATGGCAATTATGGAGCCAAATATCAACTGGGACTGACCTGCCGAGAAACCATAATTTTCAATTAATTCCGAAGCTATTATACTCCAGGCATAAACACTACCTAAGCATAGCATTATACCAAATGAAGCAACAATGGTTAAATATTTTTTCATCCTTTAATAATTTTTTAAATAAACCCGGATGTAACCCGCATGATGAATTTTCATCCTTTTTTTTTAACGAATCACGCTCGTTTAATTTTTTATTTATTATATAAAATTTATAAAATCCTTATTTTTTAGTTTTCAACTAAAATGCGTCCATGCTTATCATCCTGTACTTTTTAGTCCGCTCGAAAGTGCCGTAGTTATCATTAGGAGCAGGTCCTGCAACTGGCAATTTTGGTTTTCAGGAGTTTGTCTCCATTGGTTAAGATAATTGATATGCAGATTGTGCAGTTTTAGCAATGCATTGTGTCTGCGGTTTACATTATCGAGAAGTTTGTAGCGACGGCTTTCTGCTTCTTCGCCCAATAAATCAATAACTTGTTCCTTTGCCAGCTTGTATTCATCTGTTATAAGTTTCAGAAAATCATTTCTAATATTTTCATCATTTACCAACCCTGCATATTGCTGCATTAGTTGCAAGTCGGCATTAAGGATGTTTGTTTCTATGTGAATAAGCGTGTAGCGTATGAATGGCCAAATATTGGCTATCTGCTTTAGTTCATTATAATTCTGTGGGTAGTTTTTCTTTATTTCTGAAAGAGCAAACCCGACACCATACCAGGCGGTAAGGTTAAAACGCGATTGGTTCCAGCTAAATACCCATGGAATGGCACGTAAATCGTTAAGGGTTTTGGTACCTGTGCGCCGGGCCGGCCTGGACCCTATGCGGCTGCATTCCAATAAATCTATTGGTGTGGCCTGTCGGTAAAATTCAATAAACCCGTTTCGGTTTATAAGTTCCTTGTATTTTTGTATAGAAAGTTCCGACATCATCCTGATTGTATCAAAAGGGTAGTAGCGTTTTGTTCTAAAATGCGATGTGTATGCTGTTTGCAAGGCGGTACCCGAAAGGAGCATTTCAAGATTGTAAGTTGCATTAAGAAGGTTGGCGAACTGTTGAGCTATGGCTTCGCCCTGCACAGTAAGTTTAATCTGGCCTGAGAGCGCATATTGGGGCATCCCGTCAAGAAAGCGGTGGTATTTTCCTCCGCCACGGCTTATGGTGCCACCAATACCATGGAAAAACCTAAGTTGCATGCCATGACGTTCAGCTACCTCGGTGAGGTTCTGTTCTGCACGGTATATATTCCAGCGGCTTGCCAATATTCCCCCGTCTTTGTTGCTATCGCTGTATCCAAGCATAACTTCCTGAATAGTGTGCTGCCCTTTATTTTTTGATTGTGTAAAGGGATGCGATAGGAAAGCATCGAGAATTTCGTGCGATTTCTGCAGGTCGTCAATGATTTCGAACAGGGGAACAATCTGAAAGGGCATATGTTGCATACCCATTTCCCTAAAAAAGAGATAAACCACTAACAGGTCGCTCAAATTACGCGTCATACTAACAATAAATGAGCCTATCCCTTCAAAGCCATAAACCATTACATGGTCGCGAACAACGCGATAACAATCAATCAGTTGGTCGGCTTCAGGGCCAATTGCTGCCCCGCTAACCGCAAATGGGCGGTTACTTTGCAGTTCATGGTTAAGGAATTCTATTCGTTTCTTTTCATCCCATGTGCTGTATTCCCAATCGTCAAAGGATGCGGTTTTTAGCAACTGTTCAAGTGCTTTTTCGTGAAATATGCTATTTTGTCTTATGTCGAGTGTAGCCAGATGAAAACCAAAACATTGCAGTTTTCTTTCTATTGGAAAAAGCAGGTCTTCAACAATTCGGGGCTTACCTGTTTCCAACATACTTTCTTTAATAATATCCAGGTCGTTTTGCAATTCGGTTGGTGACGCATACCAGGTTTCGGGCGATAATTTTTCAATATTGCTTTCCAAAGTATTGTCAAGTTTTGCCAATATAAGGTTTATGAATTGTCTCCAGGGTTCTCCAGGGTTTCGTTTTAATGCTTCAGTGCCAGCCTTTTCCATAATCGTTAGGTAGCGATGTAAAGCATTGCCCAGGATTTTCGGAACTGCATGTTGTGTATAGGAAAATGGGGTACGCGCAGCCAGGTTCACTAACGCATCTTTAAGGATAGAAATTGATGCTTTACGGTGGGCCAACAGGGTATTTTTCGTTAGTTGCCCTGTAACAAACGGGTGCCCATCACGGTCGCCCCCAACCCAGCTACCAAATTTAAGTACCGGAAACCGGGCAGGTGAAGAAAGCCGCTTAGGGTCAAAGCCCATTGCTTTCCATGTATATTTAAGCCGTTTGTCGCTTATTTCAAGGGCAAGCGGGAACACTTTAGTAAAGTAATGGAGTAAATTGTTCCTCTCTGACTCAATACTGGGCTTTTCGAATTGTATTTCGCGGGTATGCCACCAACGTTCAAGAAGTGCTTTAATATCGTTATCAATAGTTTCTTGCTCAGAAACCGACCAAATTTTGTTTTCTTTTTTCACCAGTAAAAGGTAGAGCTCGCGGTGCAAATCAAGCACCGATGTTCGCTTTGCTTCGGTTGGATGAGCGGTAAGTACTGGCATTACCATTACTTTGGGAAGGATGTCGGCAATCTGCTCTTCGGTAAGCCCCTTTCCCTGCAACTTGTTCAGGGTTTCGCCCCATGAACCTCTTATGGCTTCAATTCCTACATGGTTTTCAACCCTGCGCCGAAACTGCACTGTAGCATTTTCTTCTACCAGGTTTATCAATTGAAAACTTATGCTTAAGGCCTGTATTATTTTCTCATTATTTGGATTGTGCAAAACAGAACCTTCATTTTTTGAGTTGTCCTCAATATCTTTTAAAGTTACTGCAATCGCTTCTTCACCCTGTCCGGCAAGAACATCCATAAAGGCATCCATTATAGAATTAAAGTCGGTGTGGATTTTTTCTATTCCTTCTTTTTCAATATCTTCTTTTTTCATCCGTAATATTTTTTTGATTAAGGTCGGTTAGCATCTCCCGTTATTACGGGAGAACTCGCATTATGAATTTTGGCTCCGCCGATCTTCTATTCATCCGTGTTTCCCGAAAAGTCGGGACAAGTTGTGTTTGCTAAACACTGGTGTTCCATAATATTTTTTAACTATAATCCTGTGCAATATTTATATTTCTATATATGGGCATCCCTTTTTGGGTTTCAATAAATTCACCATTATTGTAAACCAAATTCCCGTTTACAAATGTATTAACTATTTTGCTGTTGAATGTAGTCCCTTCAAGGGGCGACCAACCGCATTTGTAAAGGATATTATCTTTTGAAACCGTGTAAGATGTATCCAAATCGACCAACACCAAATCGGCAAAGTACCCTTCGCGTATAAAACCCCTGTTTTTTATCCGGTATAAGATTGCCGGGTTGTGGCACATTTTTTCAACAATTTTCTGCATTGAAATTTTTCCCTGTTTGCATAGCTCAAGCATAATGTTGAGCGAATGTTGTATGATTGGGGCTCCCGACATTGACTTTAAATACGGCTGCTGTTTTTCTTCAAGGGTATGGGGGGCATGGTCGGTTGTTACT
>JBBIVA010000057.1:0-21989 GCA_037439945.1 Marinilabiliaceae bacterium | reverse complement strand
GAATTTTTTCATCCAGGGTAATATCAAACTTACTGGCAAGCAATTTACCCTCCGGTTGTGAAATAATTTCGTTAAAATCTGCTGAAGTAAAAGTTACCGGAAGTTGTGTATTTGTTCTCTTCCAGTTTGCATAAGTAAGGGTGTCAAGTACTTTAATATCATTACCAGTTTTCATCAGATAACATATAATGGTTTGAAAAATAATTTCTTCAGGTGCGAGGGTATATCTGTGATAATCAATAAATTTTTTATTATCCCTAACAAAAAAAATTATTTTATTCAGGGTTTCAATGGTTAAGGCCCACCAGTTTGAACCCCCGAATGTTTCCATATTTTTAGGATAAATACGTGGTTTTAATACATTCTTTATTACTTCATATTTAAAACTTAGCCTTTTATCTGTTATCAAAATCCGGAAAAAAGGACTGATGTTTTTCTTTCTGTAAAATGAGGGATTAAAAATATTTGGCAGAATAATTGCATTTTCCCTAACCTCATTTAAACAAAACCAATAATCATATAATCTCATCCTCCATTGGTTAGCCCACATATCCTTAATGGGCACTATTTCAATAAAATCGGTACCATTGTTTTCATTAAGAAATTTGTTAATAAGGCTTTTGCTATTTATTGGATAATCCTGTTTGCTTAATAAAATAGAGTAACCATTACGGTTATCGTTGATTATTTTATCAATACAAGTAAATATGGCATAGGTCATGCTTATATGACCCCAAATTATACCCACTCTGTTTTCAATAAAAATTACCCTGGAATTTCCTTTCAACAATTCAATAGACCGGCCTATTTCAACCTTATTGTCAACATGAACATAAAATCAGGAGTCACTATTATTAATCCTTTCAATTAAACGTTTTACCTGCCCTGGTTCTTTGTGCACCAATATTATATAACTTTTCTCCATTTAAATTACAAAACTGTTCACCTACTGCAATTTATTAATATCGGTTTTTAAATTCCTGTATATAAGTTGAATTGATTTTAAATCAAAAAATAAAAAAGGGTTTATGCCAATGAGTTGAATTAAATCCTTAAATTTTAACCGTTTGTTATTGTAATTCAACTCCCAGATATGTCTTCTTGCCACACCTCTAAGAGCTTTAAAATAGAGAACCAGGGTGATCTCCCGCCTTATTTTTTTTATAAAACTCATTAAATATGGGGTAATTAACAGGTACTCAGTTTTTTTATGAGAAAGCTGTCCGAGATTATGAACCCTGTACTTTGCCAGAACGTTATCGATATATAAAAACCTTGTATAATATGCTGCTTTCATGTAAAACTCTACATCTTCACCAACTTTAATATTTTCATTAAAACCACCGGTTTTTTCAAAAACTGCTCTTTTTATAAGTGGTGTAGGACTTTTTACCAAAACAACCTCAATTGATTTTAGAAAGGCATTACCACGTCGGAAGAAATAAAATCCATCCTTATAATAATCAGGTTTTAAACGTTTACTATTGCCGTCAATCATTTCAATTTTCCCGTGGATTAACCCCACTTCACCATCATGGCCCATAGCCTCAACCTGTCTTTCCAGTTTATCATGCACCCATACATCATCATCATCACAAAATGCTATCCACTCCCCATTTGATTTTTCTACACCACTATTCCTTGCTGCACTTAACCCCCCGTTAATCTTTTTAATAAGAACCAAATCAGGATACCTGTCCAAATAAGAATCGGCGTAATTGGTTTTTGAACCGTCATCAACCAATATAACTTCAAAGTCCCTATAGGTTTGATTGTAGATTGCTTCCAGTGTCTCTGACAAATAATCAGGACGGTTATAGGTTGTTATAATTACTGAAATTTTTGGCATATCAATATTTTGGAACCTTTTAACAGAACTGGTTTATAAAAGTATATTGTTTGGCCAACTAAAAGTAATAAATGGTTTGGTTAGCCCTGCAAAATAAAAAATTCCGGCTATCTGAATTTATTAATAGAGTCAATAACATAAAGTATCTCTTCATTAGTGTGAACTGGGCTCATTGGCAAACTTAACTCCTGTTCATGTATCTTTTCGGTTACGGGGTAACTTTTATGGTTTATATTTTTAAAAGCCTGCTGTTTATGGGGTGGCAAAGGATAGTGTACCATTGTTTGAATTCCAAGCCTGGTAAGGTATTCCTGAAGTTTGTCACGTTGCTCATACAAAACAGGGTAAATATGGTACACATGTTTCCCGTAGGGAGCCTCAAATGGAAGAGTTAGCCCTTGTAACATTATCCCTTTATCATACATCCCTGCAATTTCCCTACGCCTTTGGGTTTCAACGTCCAAACCTTTTAGGCGAATACGTAGCCATGCGGCCTGA
The DNA here is from genome assembly GCA_037439945.1 of Marinilabiliaceae bacterium. Taxonomy (GTDB): domain Bacteria; phylum Bacteroidota; class Bacteroidia; order Bacteroidales; family Marinilabiliaceae; genus CALEUX01. The sequence continues at coordinate 19,642 of JBBIVA010000057.1, read as the reverse complement.
TTTTCATCCAACCGCATATTGAACCCCTGGTAAATATTGTAATATTTTTTATGCGACCCATAGTTTCTTAAAGCAGTAATTGCCTGGGCCAACTCATCATCGTTTGTGGTTACTGCGCCGGCATCTCCAAGGGCTCCCAGGTTTTTTCCGGGATAAAAGCTATGGCCTGCTGCATTTGAAAGATTACCAGCCTTATTCCCATTTTTAAATATGGCCCCATGTGACTGTGCTGCATCTTCAACCACCATTAAATTATAGCGTTGGGCAATATCATTCAATGATTCCATATCGGCAAGCTGACCATAAAGATGAACAGCTAAAACTGCCTTGGTTTTTTTTGTAATTGCTGTTTCAATCAAATTTGGGTCAATGTTATAGGTTTTACAATCCGGCTCAACCAAAACAGGAACCAAACCGCTTTGTGTAATTGCCAGTATTGATGCTATATAAGTATTTGCAGGCACTATTACTTCATCGCCATTATTTAATTTACCCAATGCTTTCCAACCTTCAAAGATCAATCGAAGTGCATCAAGCCCATTACTTACTCCAATACAATGCCTGGTACCGCAATAGCCGGCATAATCTTTCTCAAAAGCATTTACTCCTTTTCCTAATATATACCACCCGTGTTCAAGAAATTCCCTGGTGGCTTGTATAATTTCCGGAAAATATGGTTCGTTAACCTTTTTTAAATCCAAAAATTTTACATCCATATTCTCATAAATTTTAGAATGATAATTTCAGAATTAGTTTTTCTTAAGCCAAAAGTAAACTCCTTACATATGGAATTTTCTTCATTACCAAAGCTACAAGCAGTGATATTATGAGAATTACAAAAACAAATAGAAGGTTAACCAAAATATTGGCAGAAAGGTCCATTTTTATAAAGTGTGGATAAAAAATTTCTCCTATAATTACATGAATTAAATATATGCCCAATGAGTTTTCACCAATTACTTTAATTCCCTTTCCAATTATTCCTTTATGAGTGTACTTAAGCGATAAAGTAAAAATGGCAGCAACATTTATAAGCGTAAATATAAAATCTTTACCGTACCATACCGAATTCCATGTTTCGTTTGTTTTAACTGAAACCATATACCCGTATAGATATAAAACCATCATTGATACAGGAATTAATATAAGTGACAAGAGCCGGAATATTTTTTTATCAAGGAGGTAATCACGATAATAAAACAAAACCCCGCCCAACATGAAATAACCTATTGTATATCCGTAAATTCCTTTAAAAGGATTAAGACCTTTATATAAATTAATTTCAAAATATAAATCTTTATACTCGCTGGTAAAGAATGAAATGACATTTAAAAAATCGTTTACCAGGGTATTTCCAAATGTAAAAACCAATACACAAACCAAAAAGAAATAGAAACTTGAAAGGTGGTTTTTAAAGGAACTATATAAAAAAGGGAAGAATATATATATTATAATTAAAGCTTCGAGAAACCAAAGGTGGTTTATCCATCCCTTTTCAATATTCCATACGGCCTTTAAAATCTCAGAAATTGACCAGTTTTCGTTTCTGATATACAGCAGGGCAATTATTGTTATAAAGCCCCAAACTAAAAAAACCCAAAAAATTTTAAGAGTTTTAATAATATGCTTCTTTAAACCAAGGTCAGTTTTAGTTATTAGCAATGCACCATTTATAAAAAGGAACATTGGAACCGAGACGGCAAATATTGACCTTAAAAAATAATTAAGATGTACAATGAATCCATTTTCATTTATCAAGTCAAAATGCATATTATTAAAATGCGAAATAACAACAAGATAAATTGCTATAGCTTTTAGGAAATCAAAGTAATCGTAATGTTTTTTCTTAACTGCAGATTCACTCATAAACCAAATTAATAAATTAATTATGTTTAGTTACCAATCACAATATTATGCTATCGAGCAATGCTTTATCAGCATCATTTAAAGAGTATTCTTTTGCCATCAACTCATTCAAATGTTTTAATTTCTTACTATCAGATTCGTTTGCAATTACCCTGTATATATTATCTTCAAGCTGGGCCAGGGTATTTGCAAACATAAGGCTGGCAGGAATTTCCCTGAACCCAATATTATAACAAGTAAGCATACAACCGGCCGTTATAACATCTGCACAATAATAGCCCAGATAATCATAAACTGAATCGGCCACAAATAAGCTTGATTCCGAGTATTGCTTAAAAATCTCTGCCATTGGGATTGATTTGTTGTGCCTGACTACGAAATCTTGTGTTTCGGTAAAACGTAATTCCATATTTAAAATTCGCTCAGTTAGGGGCGATGATGGCCCAATAAGATGGATTTCAACACCCAGCTTTCTAATGCGCTCTGATTTTAGAGCCATTACAAATGGCAAATGAAACCATTTATCAAAATCTATACGACTAACCAAAACGAGCTTATTTATCATTATAAAAGAGTTTAAAAGAGATTATTCTAACGTTGCTTCCATAATGTTTAACCAATTCATCAACCATTGATGAATGCACAACCACAAATGTTATTTTGGACAAAACGTTTCTTTCAAACCTTGGAAATACAAATGCATTTTCATCGTCAGTATATTGGATCATACTTGTATTATGCCAAAGGTAAACGTGGTTAAATTTGATATTCTTATGAATAAAATTGAATACCGATATACCAAAAACGTGAAATGATGTGCTTTTTTTTATCTGTTTCTGCAAACCAGAGAAAAGAAACAACTTTCTTAAGGCTTTACTTTTACGGGTAAGATAATTAATAATACGAACCGGATGTTCAGTAACATTTTTTTTAATTAATTTATTAACCTTTTCTCTTATTAATTGATCATAATATTGTGGTTTATCCTCGAAACCTGCAAAAACAGTACAATTTACATTCTTTTTTCCTGAAATATAATCAACCAGTGAATAAACCTGCTTTGGCTGGCCTGAATTATCGAGATATGAAGTAAAAATTAATACATCTGCCATTAAAAAAATATTATTTTGTTCTAAAACCCAACAGGTTTAAGCTTTTCTGTAATAATCAGAGCCAGTAATCAGTGTAATTTAAAAGATTTACGATAGTCTGAATATTCGCTGTATTCCCTTATATAATCGTTTTCATCATAAAGATGCGAAGCCAATACAAGGCAAATAGACCCGGAAGAGAAATTCTGTTCACGTGCCCAAATACCGGGAGGGATATGCAACCCCATAAAAGGCTGGTTTAAAAAAAGTGTTTTACAATGTGTTCCGTCTTCAACCATTACCTCAAAACTACCGCTTGCTGCAATCAAAAACTGGTGACATTCTTTATGTGAATGGGCCCCACGGTTTTCTCCGGCAGGAATATCATAAATATAGAAAACCCTTTTTACATCAAACGGAACATCCAAACTGTTGTGCACTGCTGTAATATGGCCCGACTCGGCACTAATACGGGGCAGTTGGTAAATATGGCAATCAAACACTGTTGCCAAATCTTTATTTGCCTGCAAGTTTGCAATATTGATCATAGTCCCTTATATATTCATTTTCTGAAAAATGGCCTGAACTTATATGAAATGAAAGCGCATTAGTACTAAAATTTTCCATGTGCCGCCAGGTTAATGCCGGTAAAAACAAACCAAAATATGAACGGTTCAAATGGTATCTTCGTTCAGTTCCCTCAGGTGTTTTAACCACCACATCAAAACTGCCAGAAATTGCAATAACAAGCTCCACCTGGCTATAGTATGCATGTCCACCTCTTTGTTCCCCACCCGGAACATCATAAGTCCAAAATACCCGTTTAATTTCAAAAGGTATTTGTTTAAGATTCTCAAGAAATGTAAGATTGCCTCTTTCATCTAAAATTTTGGGCAAATCAATAATTCTTTCCATAATTTAAAATTCTTGTAATTCAACCATTTTTTTGAATCTTGGAGAGTTTATTTGCAAAGTCTCAAATGTACCTGATGCTGAAATTTCACCTTTATCCAGAAGGTAGATGGTATCAGCTTTACGAACAGTTGATAACCTGTGGGCAATAATAATTATAGTGTACCTACCTTTTAATGCATTTATGTTTTCCTGAATTATACCTTCATTTTCGGAGTCAAGGGCCGATGTAGCTTCATCCATCAACAATATTGAACAATCACGGTATAATTCCCTTGCAATAGAAATGCGTTGCTTCTGCCCGCCTGAAATTAAAACGCCGTTATCGCCCAACAGGGTATCTTCCTGCAGTTGCATCTGTTTAATTGTTTCTTTTAAAGCCGTTTTCTCCAAAACATCCCAGAATTTTTTCAGGTTTTTTTCAGATTTGGGAGCATTAAAAGTCACATTATTAAATACCGTATCATTAAACACAACGGGTTCCTGTGTTATATATCCAATCCTTGAACGATAACTTTTTATTCGTTCAACTGTGAGTGGTGTTCCGTCAATATATAATTTTCCTTCGCCGGGCAAAAGTAATCCGGCAACCATATTAACCAATGTTGTTTTACCTGATCCGCTTTCGCCTACGAATGCAACCGTATGATTTTTCGGGATTGTTAAATTTATTCCCTTTAAAACTGCTCTTGGAGTATTCTTGTAGGTAAATGATACATTACTGAAACGCAATTCAGAGTTAAGATCGTGCATAGGTTCATGAGCTTTACTTTCCTCCTGTTCTTCAAAATCGTGAATTAATTCACGAACTAAATGAATGCCGCCGGAATTAACCAAAAACCCCTGCCATGAATTCTGAAGAGAAAGTAAATAGGTTAACGACCTGTAAAAAAACAATAAGCTAAGAAGTATACTGAACATTGAAACATCAAAAAAAACTACCTGTACAAAAATTACCCCTACCACAAGCCCTATAGAAACCGGTTCGCGTAAAGATGCCGAAACAGCATTTAATTTTCCCATTTTCATGGTTAACCCTTCCGTTTCATTAACGAAACCAATTAGTCTTTTCCTAAAACCCGATATTAAATCAGTGGCTTTTAAATATTTGAAATTCCATACTGCTTCGGAGAGTTTTGTGTGTAAATCGTTACCAATGTATGATTGGAGTAATGATGAAGTTTCAACCTTTTTATTTATATACCTGTAAATAAAAAAACTAAGTGCACCAGCCAAAGTTATTAACAGGGCAAACTTAAAATTTGCAATAAAGGCAAGAGTGAGATATCCTGTTAACGTTATTGCAGCTTGTAATGTACTAATATAGGCCATTAATGCCCCGGTTACCTTAAAAATTTCTGAGTTAATAACATTTTGAATACGCCCCATATCAATATTCACAAAGGATGGATATGAGATATTGCATAATCCATTAACCAGTTGAACCCTGGTTTTCTTAACAAACCTTACTCTTATAAGGGTTGAATAATATAAATTTATAAATGTAAATAAGCCCTTTACTGCAAACAGAGACAAAAGAAAAACAAGAATAGAACCTATTGTTATATCAATACCCATGGTATTAAAAAAATCCAATACAAAACCAAGATTCCCCAAATCGCTTGATGCGACATCACCACTTTCGGCCACCTGAAAAAGTGGTATAAACAGTGCAAGGCCAAACCCATCGAGCAAAGCTACAAATGCACTTATTGCCAGAAGCAATGGAATTCTCATCCCAAGATGTTGGTAATAAAACCTAAAATACTTTACCTGACTGATATTCTTAATATAATTCTTTATTGCTTTAATCATGTATCAAAAATTTTCAATTAAGGGTAATATTTATTAAACCCAAAATTATGCGCCAATTAATCTGGTAAAAAGAAAAAACTACCAAGATGGAGAAATTACTAATCCACAATTCATCTCATTATTCGGATTAAAATATTAACAATTGGCTGGCCGAAAAATTTATAATTAATTTTGGCAGGGTAATAACTTGGCACAGCTTCGCTTCCCTCACCCACATAAATAAAAAAATGCTAATTATCATAATGCATTTTCAGCACTACTAATAACAACATTTATATACGGTTAACATTAAAAAAGAAAAGTAATGACAATGCTTTGCTCAATGTTTAATTTCCCAATAAATCAGGGGTTTTTTATTATTCTGAAAACTCAGAATCCAATATAATTTTAATTAATTTAGAATAAAAATAGCATTCACAAACCTAAATTACATTAAAATATGACCAACACCCTTAAAAAATTGCCAAAGACAATAAATTAAAAGATGAAGCAAGTTTGGTAGTTTAAACAAAAATAAGGGTAATGAAACCGGTGTTTATTATTTTGATAAGCGTTTAACCCAATTCAGGTGCTGCTAGTAATACATATTTGAAAATTAGGTTAATTTAACCGTGATGTAATTTTATTCAAGGCTATATTTGTAGGCCTCGTAAAGAGTTCCCCTCCCACCGAATCCCTCTTTCTGGAAAATAAGGTTTTCATTCAGATAATCGCCCATTTCCTCTGTTGATTGTCCAAAATCGAAAACCGGTTTATATATATATATTCTATTTATCAGTTCATCAAAAAGAAAATCCAAAGCCCCGGTTTGTTTGCCAGTTTCGTTTGCCGAAATGTATTGAATATGAACCACATTTTGCATTATAAAAACCAGGCAACCTGCTATTGTTTCATTATTTAATGTGCAGGTGTAAACCTTAATATTTTCAGGAAATAACTTTATTAGTGCAGATATTTCTTTGAGTGAATGTACTGGCGGTTTACCGTAAGTGGCCATTAAATTTGATTCCAAAACTTCCCAGAAAGCAGTGGCATCAGTTCCCTGATTAATTAAAACACCCTCCCTTGCAGCCTTCCGGATACCACTTTTTCGTGATTCAATAAATGAGATTTTATTATTCTGGTATATTGTTGATGAAATATTACATGCAATTTTAATTGCCTTTAACCTGAAAAGTGCATATATATCTTCCTGGGCAGGCAATTTATGATAAATTGAAGGAACAGGTTTGTAAATTACTTCTTTTACACCCAGTTTTAACAATTCACCGTTAATGCCTTGAAAAAAACTCAAAATATCAACGGTTGAGATTTTAGTTGTAGTAATAAGGCCTCCATATGTAAGCCCCTGGTGTGAATGAAATACACCCTCCCTGATATTTCCGGGCAAGAGTGCGCTCAATTTACCTTTTCGGTAAACCATTAATGAACAATCGGTAAACCTATCTGAATGATAATCCATAAAATTGCGGTAAAACAGAAATGTATCCTGCCTGGAAACTGAAACATACTGGTCCCAATCCTGCTTATTTTTTTCTGAATATCTGTTAACTTCTATCATATAAAATACAATTAACTAAACTTTATAGTATTGAAATTATGATAATTACATTCAGTCTGCCTTTTGTAATAATTTTGTGAAATTATATGCGTGAAAAATAAAAAATTTCGCACCGATAACCCCTGGTCGAAAAAGATGGTGAATTCTGATTAAAAATATGAAAGATTCTGCAATAATCCATATCTGCTAAAATTTATGCGGGAAACTTTTAAAATAATTAGGTTCCCGTACAAATTCGATATTTAAAAATTTGATAGATTTTATGACAAATATAATCCGGGCTAATTTTTCCTGGTCATTAATATTTGGCTCTTCACTTCTCCTCCGGTTATAACTTTAACCACCGCCAAACCATTTACATTTGGAAGCGAAATTTCCGTTTCAATTTTGGCTGACTTTACCTTACTTATTAAATGACCATCAATTGTATAAACTTCAATATTAATTTCACCATTACCCTGCAAACTTCTATTTACCTGTACAATCGCCCTGTTTCGTCCAACACCGGAAATTATTATTTCATTTGTGGAAATATTATCAAGGTCTAAATCTATAACCGAAGTAGGTACATTATTAAAATGAACCACAAATCTGTTTTTCACATCGCCCAGGACTGAAGGTATATAGGAATATGAAGGAGTTGCTACAAGATTAACCCATTTACCTGATTCAGTATCTTCAAGATATACTGAATATGCTGGATTTAAGCCTCCCAAATCAAAATTCAGGGTTACCTCATCAAAAACCCTGTTGCGAACACATAAATTCAAGGTTCTGGTTTTACTGTGTAAATGACTTAAACCGTTAATAGCTGCCGGTGTACCCTCAATAAGGGTGTAAACCTCAGGTATAAGGTTAGAATCGTTAAACCTCTTCTCTGAGTCACCTGCATCAAAACCATCAATCGATTTTTTTCTAAAGTAAACTACAGCACCATCTTTTGAATGAAGGTTTGATGCAGTAATTCTTAAAATATTAACATGGCCATAGTTATGGTTATGCCGGCCTTTTAGCTGGGAATTAATTACGCCATGGTTTCGTGTTAAATTATCCAATGATAGAGTGGTTGGTGCATTGGCCTTAACCCAAATCGATTGCATGGGCGGAATATTTGCCAATTCAACTTCTGCTTCCAGCCCAACCAATTCACCCGGATAAAAAGCTGCCCGTGCCCCTTCAGGGGCTAATCGGTTATATGTTACAAACCTCATCAGGCTGCTATTTAAAGTTCTGTACCAAATGGTCCCGTCAATATTTGGACGGCCCCAACCTGCATCATTTTGCCAATTTATAAAACTCGGATATGGATTACCCAACAAATACCAACCTGCAGAAGAATATATCCTGTCAACAAAACCTGTATTTAACCTACCAATATAATTTATTGTATGGGTTAAGCCAGCCGGGGAATACTTCACCAGGATCCCCTCAGCCTTTAACAATGGTACATTAACATGATTATTATTAGTTGAATACCACTGATTGTTTCTGTAAACATGCACAAATGCCCCGGGTTCACCTGTATTAAAGTTACCAAATGTGGCTCCTGAAATAGCGCTCCCCAAATAAAACCATTGGTCTTTTGGCAGTGTAACCTTTACCCTGGCGTTACCAGCACCGCTTATTAAGCCATGATTAATAAATGATGCCAGCCCGTTAATTCCGGTTTGGTTTTCAAGAACTATTTCACCATTATTTATTAAATCTCCTGAAATAGTAAGTTTACCTGCATTTTTTACAGTCAGGGTTGCGCCTTCATTAATAACCAGGCTGTTACATTCAACATTTTCATTTAAAATTACCGGCATATTTAAGGCTGTTCTGCTAATTACAACCGGCAAATTAACAGGCATGGTTCCCTCATACCAGTTTAACTGATTCAACCATATTTGATCCTGTGCACCAGTCCAAATTGCTGCAGGTTTATTAATTACAACCTTTACGCTCCTGCTTAAATATGGCTCATTGCCCGAGTCCCTTCCAATTACATATACATTGTAATCTTTTAATGGTGAATAATATGAAAATTCAGAGCTTGATGAACTCTGTTTTAAAACATTGTTTACATAAAACTGGAAGGTATTTATAGCCGGATTTAAGGCTGTTGCTGTAAATGTAACCGCATCGCCGGCATTAATAGTTGTTGATGATGCCGAAATTGTTATTTTAGGATTTACTATACCTGCATTTACCATTCGGTTAAATAATAAAAGATGGCCATTATTGTTTACATGTGTACCATCATAATTGTAATTTGACTCTATAAAACCATCAACCGTAGCAAGTCCATTCCAGAAATCAACAGCCATGTTACCATACCTCGCAAAAGTTGAATCGCGCATTGCCATTAAGTTTTGCCTGCCAGTATCGGTTAAAGCCCTTGGTTGGGTAGTAGTAACGTAAACCGGCACATTTTGGGCCAATGCAGCCGATAATATAACATTGTACCGTGCAAGTTGGTCGGCAACAGGGTAACCCGCGTTCGCATCGTTTGACGGCAGATTAATAATAATTACATCGGGGTTATCACCAAGGGCTTTGGTTATATTCCGGTCAGGGTCAGCACCCGGAGTTCCGGTAGGCATAACAGATACTGTGGAATATCCAGGATAAGCATAATTATTAACAGTCATTGCCGGATTAATAGTTAAAAGGTAATCCCTGTACCTTTGTGCCCAGCCATAATCACTTGGAGCGCCCCAACCAGCAGCGGTTGATGAACCTAATATTACAACTGTGCCAGGACTGGGGACATTGCAGGATTCATCAATATTTACATAAATAATATTGCTAACGTATGAATCGCCATTGGCCGAAGTACCTGTTACATAAACCCTGCTTTTAACAAATGGTGAAGTATATGAAAAAACTGTTCCTGTAAATGAAACTCCTGGAGTTCTGTCAATATAATACTTAAGAGATAATTCACCCAACCCTACGGGGTAGGTAGCCGATAAATTAAGGATATCGCCACCACAAACAATGCTATTGCTAATTGACAGTTCTATTTCAGGAACAATAATATTTGCCTGTAATACACGATTGGCAATTAATGAATGCCCGTTATTGTTTAAATGAATTCCATCCCCACTGTCAAACGCCTGCAAAATTAAACCATCAGAAGTTGCCAATCCATTCCAAAAATTAATTGCTTTGGTTGGGTAATTAGCCAGGGTGGCATCCCTCATTTCCATTAAATTTTGCCTCCCAGTTGCATCAAGATTACGGGGTTGGGTGGTGGTTATATAAACAGGCACACTTCCGGCTGCTGCCAATATTGCTGAATAACGTGCAAGCTGGTCGGCTACCGGATAACCACTGGCGGCATCGTTTGATGGCAAATTAATAATTATTACATCAGGATTGAAAGTAAGGGCTTTAGTAATATTTCGTTCAGGGTCGGCACCAACACTTCCGTTTGGCAAAATATTAACAGTTGAATAACCTGAAAATGCCAAATTATGAATGAGGCTACCCGGGTGAATTGATTTTAGATACTCTTCGAATTGTTTAACCCAACTATTACCGGTTGAAGCCCCTACACCCTCAGCGGTTGATGAACCCAGAATAACAGCAGTTATTTGCCCCGCATCTTTAGGACATGTATTACTCAGACTAACACTTACGCTATTACTGCTATATACGTTGTTGTTGGTATCAACCCCGGTAACTGTAACAATATGAGCAGATGATGGTGAATTGTATGTAAATGAGTTTCCGGTAAAAGGAGTGGCGGGCCCCTGGTTTAATTTGTAAGTCAAACTAAGGGTTAAACCCTGAATACCCGGGTCGAGTGCAACATTGAAATTAACCGGTTGATTTTTACAAATATTATTTGCGGGCGTATTTAACGATAACGTAATTTTTGTTTCTGTGTTAATTGCTGCAACAACCCTGTTATATAACAATAAATGTGCGGCATCGTTTAGGTTATTTCCATCACCAGAGTTGTACACGGGTTTTATTGTTCCATCATCATTAGCTAAACCACTCCAGAAGTCAATTGCCCTAACCCCATAAGTAGCAAGAATTGCATCCCTTGTGGCCATTAGATTGACCCTTTTGCTTTGTTCAGGAAAATTACGTGGTTGGGTGGTTGTAATGTAAACGGGGATGTTTTTTGCAGTGGCAAGGGCAACCACCGTAGCATAATTGGCCATTTGGGTTTCAACAGGGGTATCATAAAAAGCATCACTTGTAGGTAAACTAATTATAATAAGGTTGGTTCCCATCCAATCCTGCATGGCTGATGTTATTGAACCATCCCATGACCCCGGAAGTATCTCAACAGTTGTCCAGCCTTCTTTCGCAAAATTCCATACTGAAGATGCAGGATTTGAAGACAGAACATGATTTTCGTACATCTGTGCCCATCCAATATTATTTGTAGCCCCTACACCTGTTGCTGTTGTGGAACCCAATATAGCAACCTTAACAGGATTTTGCGCCACCAATATACCATTAGCAGCAATCAGGATAAATAATAAAACGAGATTTTTTTTAATCATGTTGTTGTCAATTATCCTTAAGCCGGAGATTGGATAACTTAGTTAAGGAGAACCACTGTTTATCTTCCAACTTAATGTCAAAAAAAAACATCTTCAATCCTCTTCACAAATCTTCTTTGTTAATTGACTTAAACTAAGAAGTGAATGATTACTGATAACAGTCTTTTAAATAAAAAATCAATTATCATTCACAAAAATAAGAAAAGTAAAAATAGATGTCCATAGAATGATTCTGCATAATGACTAACATCCTTATACATTAGATAAACGGTTGAATTAAGTATGCCAATATTTTAAGCTGCTTTTTCGCCGATATTTTTTCTAAACCTGAATTATAAACCAGTTAATCTCAAATTTGTTTACAACTATCAAAAAAACAAAAAACATCAACTAATCATTAATACATTTAATTAATAATTGGCCTTAGTTCCTGTTTTTTTTATTTCAGGCATTTAAAAAAATAGCCAATATTTTTGATTAACCAACCTAAATTTATGGCAAATTGATTCATTTAAACTCAAAAATTTGGGTTTTATAAATTCAAAAAATACACTTATGAGAAATTCAAATTATAAAACCATTAGAGTAGGAATAGTAGGGACAGGAATGGTAGCCCGTGGTTTGGCATTACTTTTATCTTTTAGAAAAGATATGGTAGTTTCGGGTATTTTAACCCGCCGAAAAGGTGCAATAACAGGGTTAAAGGTTAGCCAGGCCATTGTAACCCAAAATCTGAATATTTTGCTCGATAATTCGGATATAATTTTTGTGAGCACAGGAGACCCTATTTATTCAACCGAAATAATAAATAAGGTATTTAAACACGGTTTACCTGTTATTACAATGGATGCAGACACGCATGTGGTTTCAGGCTCCTGGTTATCACAAAGAGGCAGGTTGTGTGAATCAGACGGAGATCAACCGGGTTGTTTGGCAACACTGAAGGAAGAGATGGAATTTGCAGGATTTTCTCCACTGGTTTATGGAAATATTAAGGGATTTCATAATCCAAACCCTTCAAGGGAAGAGATGGAATACTGGTCAAAAAAAAATGGGTTTTCCCTTTCATCAGTAACATCATTTACCGATGGTACAAAATTGCAAATAGAACAGTGCCTTGTAGCCAACGGATTAAATGCTTCAATAATTGGCCAGGGATTAACAGGGGATCGAATCCCTGATTTAAAAACAGGAGCATTTGCCCTGGCACAAAAAGCATTTGAAAAAAATATGGTTTTAAGCGATTATATAATTTCAGCTGAAGCCCCTCCCGGTGTATTTATTGTTGGAACTCATTATAATGAATTAGCACCCGATTTAAGAACTTATAAAATGGGCGATGGCCCATTTTATTTACATTATAAACCAACTCACCTATGTTATTTTGAAACCCCCAAAACAATTAACCGTTTTTTAAAAAATGACCATATCCTGCTTGATAATGGTAAATATCCAACTGTAGGTGTTGCTGCCCTTGCCAAAAAAGAGCTAAAACCTGGTGATTATATCGAAAAAGGCATTGGTTCTTTTGAAACCAGGGGGGAAGCTGTAAATATAAAAGATCAGCCTGATATGGTTCCTATAGGGCTTATTAGCAGGGCCCATATTAAAAGAAAGGTTGAACCCGGTCAGATTATTACCTTTAATGATGTGGAAATACCTGAAAGTTTGGCTTTAAAGGCATGGAATGAAACTATATCTGTGTCAATAAATAATTTTAAAACAGTTTGAAAAAAAATTGTAAATCCAGGTTGGGCCAGCCCTATTATTAATGGCATATAGTAATGGTTTTTAAACAATTACTATCTTTATTTCTCAAATCAGGATTTACCAAATATTATCTAATTCAGATTAAAATATTCCCCAACATTTTAATTGTGGTAATATTTTATTCTATGCAAACTATAAATAAGACTTTTGGAATTATTTGCCGGCTACATTATCCCTTTTTTGCGGCAGGCCCACAACTAAAGGTAAATACCTGTTAAGAAAAATAATTATTGGAACCAGCACCAGTATCTCCAATGCTGATGTAACAAGGTAAATAAAAATATTCCCATCAATATTTGGGAACAGAATAGTAAATGTCAGAAAAAATACAATCTCAAGTGCAGTTAGGTGAAAAGTTAAAACAGGCAGGGTATTTCTTCCAACCCAGGTCACAAAATTGAAAACGGGAATGATTTTAAAAATTGAAAACATCCACACAAAACCTAATAGGCCATTGAGCATCAACATCGGCATAATCCCAAAATTTGCATAAAAAAAATCTATTGGTTTATTATACCTGTATAAAATTAAATGCAATCCAAAACTTGCAATAAAAATATAGATTTCTTTTCCGGAAATTATCTTTATAAAATCAATGCGCCGTAAAACTACACCGGCAAAATAGAAAAAATAGGTAACCATTGCTATACTTAAACTCCATGGAAGTTTATAACGAATGTTCTCATGAAGAAACAACCCAATAAATGGAAGTATTATGGCAATAATTAATCTGAACTTAAATGGTACCTGGCTAACAAAATAGTCAATAATTGCAACACAAAACAAAGCAGTTAAAAACCACATGGGCACACCCCATGCCATAAAACCCTGTCCGCCCTGTGAATAAAATATCCCAATTAAATTTTTGATGGGATCGCAAAAATCACAACTAAAACCAGCCCGCCAAACCTCCGCTAACCAAATTAAATAAAGAAAAACTGAAATAATAAAATATGGTATTAATAATCTTTTGGAGATTTTGGTTAAAAATGGCATAAACTGCAAACCACTTTTATTTTTACTAACATATCCAGATAAAGCAAAGAACAATGGTATCCGGAATGTTGTCAGATATGAGTTAAACTCTGTAATTCCATCATTATGGCCATAAACAACCAAAAAAATGCTTATGGCTTTTAACTGATCTATAAATTGTTGCCGCTCCATACAATTACTAAGTTTTGAACTGATGTAAATCTACCAACTACCATCGGCACATTTCAATATTTTACACCAAAGCCACTAATACAATGACTAAATGCTAAAAAACAAATTAGAATGAACATTTTCTGTCTGGATTAATTTGGCTTATTAATAAGGAAAAAACTTAATTTTTATTATTTGATTGAAATTTATTGGTTTAGAAACTTTTTATTATATAATATACTATTTAACAAAAATGAATTTTTATTGTATAACTTTTTAAACTGATTACATTGATTTTTACCCAACTTTTGTTTTCATTTTAAACCTTTTGTAAATAAAATAGGTTACTTAATGTAAATTAATTCTTTATCTGGGCTAAATTTTCATAAATTTCCTGATGAATTTTTATGCACAAAAAAAAATATCATGTTAAACCAATAAAATTGGATTCTTTAATTTTAAATCCGGCGCAGGTGAAAAATAATTATGACAATGCAGGATAATATAATACCATTACCGAATATAATAGAATCAGATCCATCTTCCTGGGAGAAAGACCTTAATACTTTTAGTCACAGCCTCTTTATAACTCCCGAATGGACTCTTTCTATGGGTGGTTTGCAAAACATCCCCCTTTTTTTAGACTTTATTGATGATGGCCAGATAGTGGCAAAAGCCTCAGGTTTAATATGCACCGAGAGTAAATTAATGGGTAGTGTCCTATTTTGCTATGCCTATCCGGCCTTAAAAACGGAGGACCAGCGATTATTGAACAGGTGCCTGGATGCACTTGCAATTTATGCCAAATCAAAGAAAATTTCACGAATAATAATAGGGTCTTACGATCAGCAGAACTCTCTTAAATGCAACTGTTTATTTTTTTTCCCAAACAAAAGATATGAATACATTGTGTTTTCGAATGAAGAAGATGGTAAACACCACTTTATCAAGGGATTTCGTAAAAATGTTAAAAGAGCAGAGTCAAAAAATGCAAATTTGATTAATGATAATTCAGGCTATTATTTCGAAAGTTTAATTAAGCTATTAAAGAAAACCAGAAAACACAGGCTTTTAAAATACGGAACCCGGTATAACCCATATTACCTTAAACACATGAACGAAAGAAGTTTAACCAAGGTATTAAGTTCAGGGTTGGGCCAGATTTATTCAGTTTTATATAATGGGGAAAAAAACCTTTGTATCCAATTTAATATTGAAAAAAACAACAGGTTATATGGTTTATTGATGGGATCAGACAAGATGGCATACGAATTTGGGTTCCCATCGTTTGTTGATTATAATTTGGTGATGATGATCAGGGAGAAGGGATATAAATACTATAATTCAGGGGGAACTCCTAATGACAAGGGCAAAATGGGAATTGAAAGGTATAAACTTGCAATGGGAAGTACCAAAGTTGAAGTGTACGGAGCCACAACCAATTTTCTGACTTTCCCGAGAAAAATTTTAAACCCATTTTTGACTTTAGGAAGGTTATTACCAAGGAATAATATTATTTTAAAATTAATGAAGGAGTTTATTAATTAAACAAGTATTTAATTAAAAAAAAATCCACCCCTTACATTAGATTTTATTATAATCTAATTACCAATAAGAAAAGATAATAACCAATTATGCAGAAAGATAATTTACTACAGGTAGTTGAAGTTGAAGTTGATTCATGGATAAACGGCTATGAAGAATTTGATGCTGGACTTTTTAATTCCTGGGAATGGGTTGAATCATTGACCAACAAATCAACAAATACAATTTATCTGGATTTTGAAAAAGGGGGTGAAATTGTAGCCAAGTTAGCAGGGATAATTGTTAATGCCGGTTGGATTAAAGGAAAACAGGTTTATTTTACATCGGGCCCTGCCATGAAAAATTGGAACAGTGACTTATTTAAAGATTGCCTTGCCACATTATATTCATTTGCGAAAAAAAAGCAATTTTCAAGAATACTTATCAGGCCCTTTGACCAACCAAGACATAAAAAAGTTGAAGTTAAAAACTTCATTACTACAACTGGTGAAGAATTTGTTGTTTATTACAATGAAACTGATGGGAAATTAGGTTTTAGTTCCAATTTCATCCGTAATGTTAAAAAGGCTCAAAAATCTGGTGCCACTTTTCATAAAAGTAAATCACCCGAGGTGTTATCACGAATGTTTGAACTGCTTGATGAAACACAAAAAACACGTATTGAAAAATATGGAAAGGTTTATGATCCAATGTATATGCTGAACCTGAATAATAACTCATTAATCAGGTTATTGAAATCAGGAATTGGAGTTTTAAACTATACAGTTTTGGATGGCCAGGTTAACAGTGTTTTGTTTAGTTTAGAGAAAAACAAAAAGATTTATTTTCTCTTAATGGGATCCGATGAGGTAGCTTATAAAAATGGTTTACCGTCATTAATTGGTTATAACATTTCAACTAACGCAATGAATAATGGTTACTTGTATTATAATCTGGGTCTTATACCAACAGTTGAGTCAGGCGGAGAAGGGCTTAAAAGATATAAGGAATCGCAGGGGGCCAGCATAATTACAAGGCATGGGTACTATTCGTATTATTTGCGCTTTCCACTTTTTACGTTAAACCAATTGATGAAACTAAGCAGAATTTTACCGGATAACATCATTATAAAGCTTTTAAGAAAAATATATAAACTTGTTTTAACCTTAAAAAAATAGAACAATTGTGTCAACAATATTTGCTAAAATAACTGATTCAACTGGCTGGAATGACGATTTAACTAAATATAAATACAGTTTGTTCCATTTAAAAGAGTGGGTGGAAAGTGTGGCAAACCCGGATTTAACCCCGATATATATTGATATATTCGAAAATGAGAGTAAAATAGGAAAAATAGCAGGATTAATTGTGAGTGAAAAAAAATGGCTTTACGGAAGGCAGTTATTTTTTTATTCAGGGCCATCTATTATTTATGTTGATAAACTGATTAATGAGAAATGCATTTCTGCTATTTATAATTTTGCAGTTAATAATGGTTTTTCAAGGGTATTTCTATTCCCTCTTGACTCTAAATCGCCTGAAAGTATCGACTTACCATTTTTTAAAAAATACCAATACTTTGAATATGTTTTAAAATTGAAAAATGAATATCTCCATCATAAACATGGTAGTGGGATACAAAAAAAATTAAACCTGGCATTAAAAGCCAATACTGAATTCCACAAAAGCGAAACCCCAATAGAGGATATGCTGCTTATGGTAAAAATGATGGAAAAAACAAAACAGTTAAGGCTTCAAAAAAGCAGGAAAGATTATAAATTATTCTCGATAATGTACGTGGATTTAAAAACTCTTTACAAATTAATTGATAATAAATTGGGCGTTGTTTACTATTCCTTAAATAATGGCGAAAAACATTTTGTAACCCTATCTCTTGAGCACAATAACCAGGTTTATGGGCTCTATAACGGCACAGATGAATTTGGGTACAAGAATGGCCTGCCTGGTTTTATGGCAACAAAATTAGCTCATTATTATATGAGAAATGGAGCAGATTATTTTAACCTTGGAGCCAGCCTTGATAACAAGGAAGATGAGTACCATCTTTCAAATTTCAAAAAACAAATTGGTTGTATTCCCCAACCAGTTTTTACCTACAAATCAGATTATCTGGTTAATCCTCAAAAAACAATGGTAAAAATATTAAAATACGCTAAAAACCAACCTTATATTAATGTTTCTTGGTTAAAAAGAATTGTTAAATAATTTCAATGATAAAAACCTATTATGATTTTTTTCTCCCCAAAACAACTCCAAAATCTTCATGATAGGCATAAATTACGTTAAACCCTGCTTCTTCCATTTCTGCTTCAGCATCGCCTGGCTGAAAATAATGGCCCCAAAATGGTCTCAAAACATCACCTGTTTCTACGGCTTTTTTTCCTGTTAATCCGGCTATAAATCTGCCAATTTTAAATACCCTGTTTAAATTAAAATACTTCTGGTGCCAGGGCCAAAACGATATCAATAAAACACCATTATCTTTTAATAAACCGAAACCATCTTTTAGAAGTTTTATCCTGTTTTCACGTCCTTTAATATGAGTATAAGCACCCCAACCCACAATTATACTGTCATATAACATTTCAGTTTTAGGAAATGCATCTCTTTCTATATCTCTAATTCTAATATCAATTCCCTCCCTTCTGAAAAAACCATCACCATATTCTCTAAACTTTTCATTACATTCAAATGCATGTACTTCAAAACCCTTATTATGCAGAAAAAATGCTTCTCTGCCACATCCAACTGCTATTATCATTGTACTTTTTAATCCCTTAAAAAAGTCAGTAACTACTTTTTCTTCCCATTTAAAAAACTGTTTATTATATGTATCCGACAAATATTCACCAACCTGGTTATAAAACTTTTTATTAATCCATTCAAAATCCTTTTTATTCAATATACCAATAAAAAATCCCACTAAAAAACTGTATGATACTGATACCAACCTTGATGGAATTATTTTACATTTCCATGCAGAATTAATCAGACGCTCCAGGTAGTAGAAAATATACTTCATGATTTAAAAATAATTTAAAGGATAACATTTAGTTAGCTCCTTAATTAAACCCTTTATTATAAGAAAACTCCCACAATGTGGCATTGATTTAATTTACATGCCACAAAATGCTATTCAGTTTTGCTAAAATTAAGAGGAAATTGGAAAACAAGATTCTGTAATTTAATAAAAAACTTTCAACTATAAACCTAATATTTATAAATACATGAAAAAATATTACGAAATGCCAATTTTATTATACTAAATCATAATTTATATAACCCATTTACTTAAACTTATAATATTATGATGGTGTGTTAGTTTAATAATATTTACACCAATAAATACAGATTTTCAATCACTACTGTCCGTTAAATTTTTCGATAAGATGCTATAATGCCAACTAATTGCGGTGTCCCTACAGGAC
>JBBIVA010000056.1:0-22144 GCA_037439945.1 Marinilabiliaceae bacterium | reverse complement strand
ACTGAAAATTGGGGTCGATTCATCTTTACCGATATTCTGTACCTGACGGCACAGTACCGTTAGGGACTAAAGATCGGTAAAACACTTAATTGAGAATTGAACCTTTATCTCGTTAGGGACAAAACAACTTTTTATCGGATAGTAGTGAATTTATATCTAAAAAGTAAATTGATCAAAATCGATTTCTTCCTGCATGGTTTCAGTAAATCTGATATCTTCACATTTTACAGTTCTTCCCGGGAATTTCTTAATTAGATTATAGTTATGTGTTGCCATTATAACTGTTTTTCCGTCACCCGAAATACGATGCAATAATTTCATCAGTTCATCAGATGTATCAGGGTCGAGGTTACCAGTGGGTTCATCGGCAAGAATCAGTTCGGGCTTATTTAACAGGGCCCTTGCAATGCCAATTCTTTGTTGTTCACCACCCGATAATTGGTGGGGCATTTTATATCCTTTATGGACCATATCAACTTCTGAAAGCACATGCCTTACCCGGTGGTCCATTTCAACCCGGTTTTTCCATCCGGTTGCTTTTAAAACGAAGAAAAGATTCTCGTAAACATTCCGGTCAATCAGTAACTGGAAATCCTGAAACACAATACCCATTTTCCTTCGCAACCATGGAATTTCCCTGTTTTTAAGTGTCTGAAGTTTATAACCGGCAACAAAACCTTTTCCATGCTTAAGTGGTAATTCGGCATAAATAGTTTTTAAAAAGCTTGACTTGCCACTACCTACACGGCCAATCAGGTATAAAAACTCACCAGGGCGCACAGAAAGATTAACATCCCGCAGGATTATATTCTCCTCCTGCCTAACTATTACGTCAGACATTTCAACTATGCAGCCTTTCTCGTTTACTACCGGGATTTTAGTTATTGCCATTTACTGGAATTTTCTAACCTGGTTATTTTAATTTTTCAAGAGCAGCTTTTATTCGTATCATCGCTTCTTTAAGTTTTGCATCGCTGGCAGCGTAAGAAATCCTTAAATTGTTGGGACTTCCAAAAGCCCCACCCGACACACAGGCAACATGCGCATTTTCGAGAAGATAAATACTTAGCTGATCGGCACTGTTTATAACTGAACCGCCATTCTTTTTTCCAAAAAAAGCGCTAATATCAGGGAACAAATAAAAAGCACCAGGAGGTGTATTTACCTTAATTCCTTTAATATCCTTAGCCATTTCAAGCATCATATCACGGCGGCGTTTAAAGGCCGAGCGCATTTCATATGATGATCCAAGTCCTCCGGAATAGGCTGCAATTGCTGCCATTTGCGCCACTGAACAAGCCCCTGAAGTTTGTTGTCCCTGAAGCTTATTACAAGCCTGGGCAAACCATTTGGGCCCTGCAGAAAAACCGATACGCCATCCGGTCATTGCATACCCCTTTGAAACACCATTTATAACAATTACTCTCTCCTTAATCCATGGGAATGAAGCAATACTTACGTGTTCATTTCCATATGTAATATGCTCATATATTTCATCTGAAATTATCATTATATCCGGGTACTTTTCAATAACCCTTGCTATTGCTTCCAGTTCCTGGCCTGAATACATACTGCCGGTAGGATTTGACGGACTGTTTATGAAAACAGCCCTGGTTTTTGGTGTTATGGCTTTTTCAAGCTGCCGGGGGGTTATTTTAAAATTATCATCCTGGGTAGTTTCAATTATTATATTAGTTCCGCCAGCCAATTTTACCATTTCAAGATAACTTACCCAATAGGGTGCAGGGATGATTACCTCCTCACCCGGGTCAACAAGGGTTAAAACTGCGTTCACCAAAGCATGCTTTGCTCCATTGGAAACGACAATTTGTTCCATTGAATAATCTAGGCCATTCTCATTTTTTAGTTTTTCAGCAATTAATTTTCTAAGCTGAGGGAACCCTGGTACGGGACTGTAATATGAATAGTTTTCATCAATAGCCCGCTTGGCAGCTTCCTTAATATTATCTGGTGTGGCAAAATCAGGTTCACCTATACTTAAATTAATTACATCGATGCCCTGAGCCTGTAATTCACGACTTTTTTGAGCCATAACCATTGTTTCCGACTCAGATAAAGCTGCTATTCTTTTTGATACCCTTTCCATATAATTACATAGTTTGGAGCAAAAATAGTTATTTTCCAATTTAGGTCAAATTGAATTTGTAATTGAAACCTAATAATTAATAAATATTTGGCTTTCCGATTATAGATCTGAATTAATTTTTACATGAATTCTGTCAGTTTTGTTTTTATATTTGCTTTTTCTTTAAAATATTAAAATTAAAAAAACGGTTTTGTCTGTTATTTAACTAATGTGGCATTATTAATTAAACTTATTGTTACAATGGATTTTAAATCACTATGGTGGCTTCTTATTTTGGCAATTGTAATTATTACAACTTTTACACTAGTAATGGTTTACTTTTTCTTAAAACAGGATATTAAACGAAGAAGGCTCGAAATATTAAGTAAAGATAGTGCTGAGGTTCTTAAACTAAGATTTCAGGCATATGAGAGATTAACCCTTCTTCTTGAACGTTTATCACCGGAATCGTTAATTTTAAGGGAACAACGCCATGATATGACCTGTAATGCATTTCATGCGCATTTGTTAAAAGTTGTAAGACAAGAATTTAATCATAATCTTGCAATGCAGATTTATGTAAGTATCAATACATGGAATAAGATTAAGGTTGCACGTGAAAAACTTGTTAAACTTATAAATAAATCGGCAGCTGCTTCTAACCCTGAAGGAGTTGCACTTGAACTTGGTAAAATAATTATTGAAGACGCAAACATTGAAACCAACTATTTTTTTATTGATTCACTGATTTCATTAAAAAGTGAAATAGGATCATATTACAGAGTTTAATCGCTAAAAAAACAGGGGGAGTGGTTTTTTACAACTCCCCCTGTTTTGACCAAGAAAATTCTCAATTATTTTCTGTCGGACTTTAATTTATCGGCCATTGCTTTTCCAAGATTACAACATGCCAGATATTTATCATCTTTAAGGGCATGTTTTTCTTCAACTGGCTCACCAACAATTTCCCACCCTATTTCGGTAGCAAACTCACCAAGCTTTTTTACTGAAGCACCGGCCCATGTAAATGAACCTAAGATACCAATATAGTGGTTTTGGACACCCATATGTTTTAATTTTGTAACCAGTGATTCCATATTTGGGTGCAATTCATTCGAATATGTTGGACTTCCAAAGATTACTCCTTTAAATTTAAATATTTCAGAAATAATATAGGATGAATGGGTTTTTGAAACATCAAACATCCTAATATTTTTAATACCCTGCACAGCTAGCTCCCTGGCTACGACTTCTGCCATTTCTTCGGTGTTACCGTACATTGATGCGAAAGCTATAACAACACCCTCCTCTGTTTCAAAGCCACTCCACTTTTGATAAAGGCTTACCATGTCAGCGATATGTTTTCGTAAAACCGGGCCATGGGTTGCGGCAATAATCCTGATTTCCAGAGAGGCTAGTTTTTCAAGTGCCTTCTGTACCGGATTCCCATATTTTCCAACAATATTTGAATAATAACGTCGCATTTCATTTTCAAAATAATTGAAATCCAACTCATCATCAAAAATCCCTCCATCAAGAGTACCAAAACTTCCGAATGCATCACCCGAAAAAAGAACCTTTTCTTCAGGTATATATGTGACCATGGTTTCGGGCCAATGTACCATTGGTATCATGTAAAACCTAAGAGAGTGCTTTCCCAGTTTAAGCTCACCTCCCTCGTCAACACTAATAAACCTGTTGGTAATACCAAAGAAACCCTCAACCATAGGTTTGGTTTTTTTGTTACCAACAAGCTGCAAATTTGGATATAACTCAAATAAAATCTGAATTGAACCTGCATGGTCAGGTTCCATATGATTTATAATAAGATAATCAATTGATTTAGTTCCAATTACCGAGCGTACTTTTTTCAAATATTTCTCGATTTGCCCAATCTCAACTGTATCAATCAGGGCAATTTTATCATCCATTACAACATATGAATTATATACAACCCCTTTTTCAAGAGGCCACAGATTCTCAAACAGTGCTGTTCTTCTGTCATTTACTCCAACATAAAATATCTGGTTGGTAAGTTCAACTGGTTTATACATTAGTTTTTAATTAAGATAAATTGGTTATTTTGGTAATGAAGTACAAAAATATAAATTTAATTGCCATAATACGCAAAGAAATTTAATTTTTTCTGACTAATAACCACACATCACTATATTTGGAATAATTGGTGCGTATTTGTGCTATTCTTTCACGAGCAGCCAATTCATCGTTAAAAGAGCCCACTGACACCCTGTAAAATCCAATTTCGCTATGCAAAATTACAGGGGTGAAACTCTCTTTTATCAGCTGGGTTCTGAAATTTCTGGCATTTTCAACCACCTGAAATGACCCAATAATAACATAATACCTGAATATTGTTTCAGTGCCTCTTATATCAACAGCCTTTACTTTTTCTTCACGGACAACAACCGGTTCGGTTTTTGTAGCAGGTTTACTCACCAGGGGCTCTTCTTTGGCTTTTACAACAGGTTTAGGCTGTTCTTTAACATATGGGGAGCTGCTATCATCAAAACGGGTTGAACCTTTACGGGTTGAAGAACAGGAACTTAAAATCAGGATTAAAACTAATAGATAAAAAATCTGTTTTGTATTTGTATTCATATTCAGAGTATAAATTTTTTTAAATAATTGTGTTACTATTTTGAACCCAAAGATAGTTCATGATTAAAACATTTCAATAAATTAACCCAATTTTGTACAATCAGTAAATTTAGGAATTGTTTTTAACATCTGTTTTTGGATTGATGTTAACTTTGCCCTTTTAGATGTAATTATTTACTTTGTTTTAAAAACGTGGTTATGGCAATTAAAACCAAAGCAAAAAAACATATCGGATTTTGGCCCAAAAAGGCCACAATATCATTAATTTTAATAGTTTTAGTTGTTGTTCTTTTTTTAATTGGATTTAAATATAACCGTGCTATTTTTGGGCCTAATGTTGATACTGGCGGAGTTGAAAGTGTTGATTTATATATTCCGAGTAACGCCGATTTTGAAGATGTGCTGAATCTTTTAACCTTTTCAGGTGTAATTACTGACATTGGTAGTTTTAAATGGGTAGCCGAAAAAAAAGGTTATAACCGCAATCCAAAAGGTGGACGTTATATTTTAAAATCGGGAATGAGCAATAATCAATTGGTAAACATTTTAAGGGCCGGAAGACAATCACCGGTAAAAGTAACTTTTACCAATATAAGGACACATGAAGAGTTGTCAGGGCAGTTGGCAAAAAGATTGGAACCTGACTCCACAGAGTTTTTAACAGCATTAAAAGATAAAGATTTATTGCAAAAATATGGATTTGAACCATCTACCATTCTTGCAATGATTTTACCAAATACCTATGAGTTTTATTGGAATACTTCACCATCAGGTTTCCTTTACCGTATGTTCCATGAGTATAACTCTTTTTGGAATGAAGAAAAAACTTTGAAGGCTGAACTCATGGGACTTTCAAAACTTGAAGTTTCAATTTTGGCTTCAATTGTTGATGAAGAAACTATAAAAGCCGATGAAAAACCAGTGGTTGCAGGTTTATATATAAACCGTCTTAATTTGGGAATGAGATTACAAGCCGATCCGACAATAAAATTTGTAATTGGCGATTTTAAAATTACCAGGGTTCTTGCCCGCGACCTTAAAATTGATTCACCTTATAATACTTATATTTATTCAGGATTGCCTCCTGGTCCTATTCGTATGCCATCAATTTCGGGTATTGAAGCCATTTTGAACCATGAAAAGCATAATTATTTATATATGTGCGCCAAGGATGATTTTTCGGGTTACCATAATTTTGCACGCACTTATGAGCAACATAACCACAATGCGGCAAAATACAGAAAAGCCCTCAGTAGGTTGAGAATTTACAGGTAAATGATCAATCCCCTATATTACATTAACCTCCATTTCAAGGTTTATTCCGAATATTTCATTAACACTATATGAAATTTGGCGGGCAAGTTCTAATATTTCGCTTCCTTTTGCCCCGCCCAAATTAACCAATACCAATGCCTGTTGGCTATGAACCCCTGCATTACCTATTGATTTTCCTTTCCATCCGGCTTTTTCAATAAGCCAGCCGGCAGGTATTTTTCTATAATCAGGGTTATTTGTTTGGTAAAACGGTAAATCAGGAAATGTTTTTAAAATAGGGTCAAATTCATTGATATTTACTACCGGGTTTTTAAAAAAACTACCAGCATTACCAAGTTTTTCAGGTAGGGGCAGTTTTGAATTTCTTATCTCGGTAATTGCTTTTCTAATATTTTGGAGAGTCGGCCCGCCCATTTTATGAACTTCGTCCATAACAGAACCATATCCCAATTTAAATTCACTACTTTTTGCCAATTTAAATAAAACACTGGTAATAATTACTTTACCCTTTAAAGGTCCTTTAAAAATGCTATAACGGTAATCAAACCGGCAATCGGGGGCAGAAATTATAAACTCTTCACCAGTTTCGATATAAACCCCTTTGGCTTTATAAAAAACATCCTTTAACTCCACTCCGTAAGCACCAATATTTTGAACCGGTGATGCGCCAACTGAGCCGGGAATTGCTGAAAGATTTTCAATACCATAGAAATTATTATCTACACTCCATTGCACAAGGATGTCCCATTCAACACCTGCTCCGGCTTCAACAATTACATATTCTTTGGTTTCTTCAACCTTATTAATCCCTAAAATTTCAGAGTAAAGGATTAAACCCCTGTAATCAGAAATAAAGAGTATGTTACTTCCTTTACCCAAAACAAAGAATGTTTTACTTTTTAATCGGCCTTCCTTTATGAAATCAATCAATTCGGACGATGAGGAATATGTGAAAAAAAAATCGGCACGTACGTCAAAACCAAAGGTATTATGCCTTAACAATGAATAATCTTTATATAAAACGGCCATAAAATAAAGCTGCGATTAATAACTGTAAGTTCAAACCAAACAATTAACCTTTATTATTGATCTGGGGGCTATAATATCCTGAACTTGAATACCCGTATCCATTGTGGGTTGGGTTTACATCGTTAAGTACTAATCCAAGACACGGAATTTCTTCATTTATAAGGTTAGACAGAGTTAATGTAAAATGCTCACGGTTTGTAACACCAGCTCTAACAATATATAAATGACAGTCAGAAAGGTCCATTAAAATCCTGGCATCAGAAACAAGCCCCACGGGAGGTGTATCAATAATTATTATATCGAAGTTTTTTCTCAGATAACTAAACAACTCAACAGTTTTAGTACTTAAAATTAATTCCGATGGGTTTGGAGGAACTATTCCTGCTGGTAAAACAAACAAGTTTTCCTTTACGGTGGATTGAATAATTTCGCCAAGTTCAACCTGTCCAATTAAAAAACCGCTTATACCAGGCTGGTTACCCAATCCAAATACACCCGATAACCTGGGTTTTCTCATATCAAAACCTACCAACAGTGTCTTTTTCCCCGATATTGCAAAAACAGCTGCCAGGTTTATGGCACAAAAAGTTTTACCTTCACCCGTATTAGTTGATGTTATGGAGATAACATTACCATTAGCCTGGCCCATAAGGAACCTAAGCCGGGCTCTTAAAGATCGGAAGGATTCTGCTATGGCACTCATGGAGTTTTCCATAACCACATTTTCACTTTTTTCTTTGCTGTGGATAATGCTTCCAACTAAACTTACATCAAACCCAAGAACATCTAAATCATCCTTCCCGCGAATTTTAACATTAAAAAACTCTTTTATGGCTATTAATAACGCAGGAATTACCAGGCCAATTAAAAATGCTTTACTGAAATTACTCCTTTTGTTGGGGGTTATAATACCACTTAACGAGGCCTGATCGAGAATTTCGTTGTCGGGTATATTTGAAGCTTTTGTAATTTGAGTTTCAGAGTTTTTTTGTAACAAAAAAGTATAAATGGCATCGTTGAGTTTATAGGTACGCTCCAGGGCAAGGTAGTCGCGTTCTAGAGCAGGTAAATCGCCAATTTTGGCTGATAAACCTTCTAATAGCCTGTCAACTTCTTTCTTTTGCAGCGCAATAGTTTCAAGTTGTTTATCTATAACTATAATGAGATTTTCTTTTGATAAGCCAAGTTTTTTTGTTAGCTCTTTATTGTAGGGATTGACCTTGCCAGCACCTTCCAGAAGGGATAATTCATTTAAAAGGGCCATGTGTTCCAATACAAGTTGTCGTGTTAATCCGGCATTATCAGATGCAAACGCCGGCATAAGGTAATCATTTTCATCAATTTGGTTGTTAATTAACATCTTTTTTAAAACCTGAAAATAATCGCGGCTAAGATCAATCTTCATTAACTCTTTTTCCTTTTCAAAAAATTCAGCAGACAATTTCTGCGACATCTCGGATGGGATCATAAAACGGTTGTTTTGCCTAAAATCCATCAACCGCTGTTGCATAACCTTTAATGTATCAGAAATCTGACCAAGTTGCTTTTGAATAAATTCAAGCGAACGGTTGGCCATATCATTTTTACGTTCCAGGTTATTAACAATAATAACTTCGGAAAAAACATCGAGGAACCTAACAATTTTTTGAGGCTGTTCTCCCCTGGTACTAATAAAAATAATTGAGGAACCCTCCCGATAATTTGACACTGTTAAACTTTCCCTAAAACGGCTTGTAATATTTGAATGTGAATTAAAAATTACAAAATACTCGTTCGAAAATAAATCTGCACCAGGAGTTTGTTCCAGGTTAACCAAAAAAGAAAATGCACTATGATTCAGTTTTTCGCCTATAGCAATTGTTGTATCCAAATTAATTGGGCCTGATGTTCCCACATTACTTGAAAGGGCAAAATTATGTAAAGTTGCGTTTTCTGTATTAATATTAACTCTCACTTTACCATTTGACGTAAATTTCAGGTTTATTAATGTATTTAATATCTGAGGATGTATAGAATCAATTATAATATTAAAGGGTAAACTCCCATAAAGTTCTGTATCCTTTAATCTTCCCTTAACAAAATATGAAATCCCAAAATCCAGTTTGTCCACAGCTTTTCGGACCATTTTATTGGAACGGATTATAAACGTCTGGTTTTCAACACTTCTCATTTCGGGTGAAAGACCAAACCCTTCCATTAAACTTGTTTGAGATAGCGTCCGTTCAGGGTTATTCTTAAATAACATTGTTACAGATGCGCGGTAAACCTGGGGTGTATACCGGTGGTAAAATTCAACAAAACCCAGACACAAAATCATGGAAATTACAAACAAATACCAATTCCTTAATACCAGCCTGATAATTTTTCTTATTTCAGAAAAACCATCATTTTTATGAGGGTTATGTTTATTGTAGTTATGATTGGAAGCAGGTGTTACCATGCCATATAAGTTGATTCAGGTTATAGATTATACAAAAATATGTTTTTTCATTAATCTTTTATTTTTTTATACCATTAACTTACACTATTCCT
Organism: Marinilabiliaceae bacterium; assembly: GCA_037439945.1. Classification (GTDB taxonomy): domain Bacteria; phylum Bacteroidota; class Bacteroidia; order Bacteroidales; family Marinilabiliaceae; genus CALEUX01. Next base: position 12,603 of record JBBIVA010000056.1, on the reverse strand, counting down.
CCTTTGCTTGATAAAAAAACTGGTTTAATTTTCCGAAATTTTTATAAAAAAGTGTATAAATTCCGCCCACCTTATTGCTTTTTATTGCCCTGTAATCTTCTTTAGTTTTCTTTATAATTCGATAAATATTTTTATTGCTTGCTCCCCCCACCCTCATTTTCACCATCACTTTTGGCAAATAGTAAACTTTTAATTCAGGAATTGTTAGACATCTTAACAACCAGTCATAATCGGCAGCTATTTTAAACTGAGTATTGAATAAGCCAGTTCGGTGCAATAAATTTCTTTTAAAATAAACAGTTGGATGTGGTGGCATCCAGCCCCGGTAAAGTGATGATTTTAAAAAGGGGCCGCTTTGCCAATACCGTATAACATTAAAAGGATGCCTACTTGTTATATACACTAAATCACCATAGAGAAAATCCGCATCAGAATTTTCAAAAGCAGAAATTATTTCATTTAAAATATTTGTATTTGCAAAAATATCATCTGCATGTAAAAAACCCACAATTTCGCCAGTTGCAATATCCAGTCCCTTATTAAGAGCCTCATATATGCCATTATCAGGCTCACTTATCCAGGTAGTAATTAAATCACTGTTTGTTTTAATTATATCAAGTGTACCATCATTACTTCCACCATCAATGATTATATACTCGATATTTGGGTTGGCCTGGCTACGCACCGAACCTATTGTATCGTTAATTGTTTTGGCACTATTAAATGTTACTGTAATTAAGGAAAGTTTCATTAAAAAAATTTAAATGCTTAAAACCTCTCAAAACAACAATTTTTTAGTATGAAGTTTATTCTGATATTCATTTAAAAACTATGGGTATCATAGTGGAGTCCAAATTATTTTAAGCTGCTATTGTTTATTAGGCAATTTTGTTATAAGTAATGTTACCGCCTTTCATTTTACAATAACATTCTTACTTTTTGATCTTGGATTTTCTATCATTATAAATTCTTTCCCTGCAACATTTTTCTTTTCCTGTACCTAATTGCCAATGAAGGTATCTGAAAAATTAATACCCCAAGAACAAAGTTTATTATTAAAAGCTTCAACATTCCAATGTTCATTAAACAATAAGATAATATTATAAAACCAATATTGATACCCCCCAGAATCAAGGCAATTTGAATATGAGAGAACCCCAGAGTTAGCAGCCGGTGGTGTATATGTGCTTTATCAGCGGCAAACGGGGATTGTCCTTTTGATATACGCAGGAAAAATACCCTTATGGTGTCCATAATAGGAATTATTAAAATTCCCATAGCAACCGCAGGGGCCGAGGTCATACTGAATAACAACGACGACCTTACTGCTCCAGCATTAAATTCCATAAAACGAATTGCCATAACAGACAATAAGAAGCCTATAAGGAGCGAGCCGGTGTCGCCCATAAAAATTTTTTGCGATTGGGAAAATACATTATAATACATAAATGCAATAAGGGCACCAATTAGAATGGAAGCCAGTATTACCATTATAAATTCACCATTTAAAAAAAACCAGATTGAAAAACCAGCAGCAGTAATTACCCCGGTTATGGCAGCCAAACCATCAACACCATCAATTAAATTAAAACCGTTTACAATAAATACCACAAAAAGTATGGTTATTGATATACTAATGAAAAAATCGGGCCGTAAACCAAAAAAACCATGAAAATCAGTTATTCTGAAATCACCAAATCCAACAATTATAAAGGCGGCTAAAAGTTGGCCAAGTAATTTCATAATTGGGGCTGTTACCAGGATATCGTCTTTTATGCCTATTGAAAATACTACCAATAATGCAGGTACCAGAAAAGGTATGGCAGTATAATCAAACCAATCGAGATAAATAGTATATGTAAACAATATTCCTATAAATATACCTAACCCGCCAAGAGTTGGTACTCTTTGCTTGTGAACCCTTCTTTTTCCAGGTTCATCAAAGAGGTTTTTTGAGTGAGATACCTTTAAAATGGTTGGGATGCTAACAAAAACCAAAATAAATGATAATAAACCTGCAAAAACTATTTGCAAAATAATGTTATAATTAACCATAATCATTCCAAATCAAATCCAAAAATATGAAAATAAAGCCAATCCCCGAAGATTAACACAATGCAACAAAATATTTGCTTCAAAAAATTATCAAATTATTTTGCCATGTACTTAAAAAATTCACCTTTATACCCAAAGTCTGTTTTTTAGCAATAAAAGCATAAATTTGTAAAACAAAATTTTTTAAATACCAAAATTTGTAAGTTATACATGGGTTTTTATTTTTAGTTTCACCCTTTCAATAAATAAAAATTATGCAACCAAATTCATTATTATACAAAAGCAGGATTGCATCTTTTGCTTTAACTGTAATTATATTAAACAGTTGTATCCCTCAAAGAGAGACGGTTTATTTTCAGGACCAATCCGGAAGAAAAAACTATGAAAACAAGTTTGGCAAACCCGAATCTATAACAGGTAAATACATTTTAATGCCAAATGACCAGTTATATATTCACGTTTCAACTTCCAATCCAAAATTATCTGAATATTTCAACCCCAGCAGAAATATTATCGCCGGTGCTCAACAATCTACAGCCCTTTATACTTATCCCATTGACGACAACATGGATATTGATTTTCCATTTGTTGGTAAAATTAACTTACAAGGGTGTAACAATGCAACTGCAAAACAAAGAATTACACAGGCATTAGAGCCATTTTTAAGTGATGCCCAGGTAACTGTAAGGTTATTAAATGCATCGTTTGTTGCAATAGGTGAATTTGGAAGGCCGGGACGAATAGATATGGGAAAAGAACAGATTACAATATACGAGGCCGTGGGCCTTGCAGGTGAAATTAAACCTTATGGAAAAAAACGCAAGGTAAAAATTGTGAGACCAACCCCTGCAGGTTCAGTTTTTTATTATATAGATTTAACGGATAAAAACCTTGTTGATTCAGATTTATTTTACATATACAACAATGATGTTATATATGTTAGACCAATGAAAGCAAGGGCCTGGGGGATTGGTGAATCCTTTTCCTTTGGGGTAGCGGGTTCGGTACTTGCTATATATTTAACCATACAAGCCCTTACAAAATAACGCCCAGTTTATGAATGATGTTAAAAATACCGGAAAACAAAGTATTAATTTTCTAAAGCATGATTCTAACTCACCGATAATGCTTGATTACAAAAAGATTTTTTTTGAAACATTAAGGTTTTGGTGGTTATTTGCAATTACTGTTCCCCTTGCCCTGTTTTTAGTTTATATGCTCCACAGGTATACGCAGCCAATTTTCAGAGCTTCAATGACCTTACTTTTAGAAGAAAGAGGTTCAGAAAAACCCCAAAACAGCATGATGGAAGGTTTTGTTTTGAGTTCAGGAATGAGGAGCATTGATAACCAAATAGCAATATTGCACTCATGGGAAATTATAAGACAAACTATTAGGGATGTTAATTTTAACCTGTCATACTTTAAAACGGGCAGAATGAAAAGCACTGAACTCTATGGTTCACTTCCGTTTAAAGTTCAGTTTGATTCAGTTCACCCACAAATTGTTAACACTCCAATTTATATTACAAATATTGATAATGTTCAATTCAGGATTAACGCCCTTAACGAACAACCACAAACTTATAACTACTCTAAGGGTACATCAGGCGGTGGTATTGGAAAAATTCAATTAGAAGGCATTTTCAGATTTGGAGAATGGGTTCAGACTCCTTATTTGAGAATAAAAATTGAAAACCTGGGATTAGAAAAATCTGAGGACAGGGGCCACTATTTTGAATTCAATAACCCTGAGGTTTTAACATCCATTTACCAAGGTAGTTTTCAGGCTTCAAAAACCGGAGAAAACACCAGTATAGTAAGACTTTCGGTTACAGGTAACAACCCACAAAAAAACAATGTATTTTTAAATTCCCTGGCCAGGGTTTTTATTAGTGCCAACCTTGAGAAAAAAAACCAGATTGCAACAAACACAATAAATTTTATTGAAGATCAGCTATTAATAATTTCAGATTCGCTGGTTAATAAGGGTAGTGAGTTAAGTAATTTTAGAACATCTCATCAAATCCAGAGTGTAAGTACACAGGCATCAATCCTTTTTACACAGATTGAGGGAATTACCAATCAAATTTCTGAATTGAAAATATCGAGGAATTATTACAATTATTTAAAAAATTACTTTTCGAGCGATTCTCTTTTTCAACGGAGTATTGCTCCTGCTTCGTTTCAGATAACAAATAACATTGTAACCGAACAGATAAAGAAAATTATTGAACTTAATAATGAAAGGCAAACCCTTTCGAACACAAAAAATCCATATATAATAGAATTGGAGACAAAAATGGAAGTGGCTAAAAAAACACTGACAGATGGAATAATAAATCAAATTAAAATTATCGACACAGAAATATTGAGATTGCGAAGCTTGCATGCCGAAACAGCCACCCAGCTTTACCAGTTGCCGGAAACAGAGAGAAAACTTTTAGGAATTGAACGACAATTTGACCTTAACAATGAGGTTTATACTTTTTTGCTTCGAAAAAGAAGTGAAGCGCAAATACAAAAAGCCTCAAATACATCTGACCATTCAATTCTGGAGAGTGCAAGATTTACCGGACAGGTTTTTCCTACAACACAGAAAGACCAGAAAAAAGCTGTTTTAATTGGGTTGCTGCTACCCATGGCTTTTATAATTATTAAGCAACTCCTTGACAACAGACTTAATAATGCTGAAGATGTTGAACGGATAACTAACCTTCCAATAATTGGGCATATTATACATAATGGGAAGGAAGGCTCCAATGTTGTTACTCTTTATCCTAAATCCATCATCGCCGAAACTTTCAGGCGAATACGTACAAGGCTTGAATATATGACAGCTGAGACAAAAACCCCGGTAATTGCAATTTCATCATCTATGCCCAGTGAGGGAAAAACATTTTGCGCCCTAAATATGTCATCTGTTTTCGCAATTTCGGGTAAAAAAACAGTTCTTGTTGGGTTCGATTTAAGAAAACCAGGCCTGAACAAGGTTTTAGAATTAAATAATCATCAGGGTTTGTCGCAGTACCTTATTGGCAAGGCAACTATTGAAGAAATTATTCAACCCGGCCCCCAGGAGAACTTCTATGTAATTTCTTCGGGCCCTATTCCTCCAAATCCATCGGAGTTAATAGGATCACACAGGTCCCACCTTTTGTTTGAAGAATTGAAGTCAAGATTTGATATTATTTTATTGGATACTCCGCCTATGGGGATTGTTACTGATGGCTTTTTACTTGCGAGGTTTGCAGATTCCCTGGTGTTTTTAACACGTCAAAATCATACTGTTAAGGAAATTTTTATTCATACCCTTCACCAAATGCAGGAAGAAGGCATTAATAATATAGGTGTTTTGGTAAACGATATAAATGTTAAAAAGGGCATTCTCGGGTACCGGTATAACTATGGTTATGGATATGGATATGGATATGGATATGGGTACCGTAACGGATATGGGTATGGTTACTATGATGAATAACAATAAAACTTAATCTATTAAACAATGTTTATTATTAGATTGATTTAGCAATTTATTTTAAAAAACAGTGTAACTGTCGCCCTGCATAATATTGTTTCCATTGAGGTTTTAGCAAACCATACAAAAAAATGAGGGTCCGGTTTGTTTAAACTATTATTTAATGAATTAAAAGGATAAGAAAAAAATACCAATGTCGTTGTTTTCCAAAATTGTTTAAATTAAAATTTCACCGGTTATGCAAAAAAGCTTCTCAACAATGCAAATTATCCTCATGGGAATTTGTTTTGCAATTAAACCATTAACAGGTATGGGCCAATCATTTAATAAATACAATGACAATGGTTTTGATCCAATTCAAAGACAGCTATATAAGCCTGGAAATAATATTCATACTTCCATAAAACCTTACAGGCTTGATGAAATTAACACCTTTATAAATTCAGATTCGGTTATACAAAGGGATTTAAAAAAACCTAAGGGCAAGCTAAATATTTACCAGCGATTTTTTCATGACGATTTTTTAAAATGGACCAATAGTAATGACCCAATTGAAATAAGAGTGAACCCACTATTTAATTTTGAGTTGGGAAAAGAAAGTTCAGAAGGGAAAAATACCTGGGTTAATACACGGGGGATAATGATTGATGGCAAAATTGGTAAAAACCTCTCCTTTTATGCTGACTTTTATGAGAATCAGGGTGTTTTTGGAGGCTATATGGACAATTACATAAAAAACCGAAAAGTTGTACCGGGTCAGGGACGGATAAAAAATTTCAAAGATATTGGTTATGATTATTCGCAGGCTACCGGTTACTTTTCCTATAATGCCGGGTCGTACTTTAATTTGCAGTTGGGATTTGGCAAGAATTTTTTAGGGGACGGATACAGAAGTTTGTTACTATCAGACAACACATACAGCTATCCATTTTTTAAAATGACATCAACTTTCTGGAAAATTAAATACCTGTTAATAATTAGCCAGTTCCAAAATATTGATGTTGAACGAAGTACAGGTGTAGAGCGATTTCCTTCAAAATATGGAGCTTTTCATTATTTAAGCTGGAATATAGGTAAACGAATATCTCTTGGCTTTTTTGAAAGTGTTATTTGGGCTGCCGAAGATGAAATTGGACACAGAGGGCTGGATATGAACTATTTAATTCCCATTATTTTTTACCGGCCTGTTGAATATGGATTGGGATCACCAGACAATATGACCATGGGAGCCAATTTAAAAATACTTCTTTGGAATGATGCTGCCTTTTATGCCCAATATGTTATGGGTGAGTTTAAACTTGATGAAATATTTTCAGGGGAAAAATGGTGGGGGAACAAACAAGGATTTCAATTTGGCTTAAAATCCTACAACTTTTTAGGAGTTAATAACCTTGATGTACAAACCGAGTATAACCAAGTTAGGCCATATACTTACTCACATTATTTCCCAATTACCAGTTATAGTCATTTTAACCAGGAACTTGCCCATCCTTTGGGTGCCAATTTTAGAGAAATTATTTCAATATTGAGATACCGCCAAGGCAGGTTACAAATTGAATTAAAAGGAATGTATGCAATTAAGGGTTTCGATTTTGATGATGATGTTAGTTATGGAGGAAATATTTTTATATCCAACGACCGTCGCACCGGAAGCCACGGCCATATTCTGGGGCAGGGTTTAAAAACAAATATCCTGAATGGCTCAGGAGAAATATCCTACCTTATTAACCCAAAAAACAATATGAATATAGGTATAGGTTTCAGGCACAGAAGTTTTACAAATGATATTAACTCAGATAATAACTCTTTGATTTATTTTGCGCTTCGAACTTCGTTAAGAAATTTATATTACGACTTTTAAACAAAATTGGTATATTCCCCGATTTATTAGTTTAATGTTTTACATGTAATCCGGCGGTTTCTCACCTTTACAGCGGGGTTGCCCCTATAAATTCCGTTACTCTCCAGGTCGGAAGATGCTACACTGTTTACTGCCAAAACCGAATTTTTAAAGCAGGTAACACCATCTGTTACCATTGACCTGGCGCCAATCCAAACACCGTCCTCAATAATTATAGGGTTTACAACCAAATCGAAAGTTGTTTTGGAATAATTATGGTTGCCATTGAGCAATATGGCCCCCTGTGATATACAACAATTACTACTTATATTTATTCCGGTTAAACAATCAATCCAAACCCTTTCACCAATCCACGTATAATCCCCAATTGAAAGATTCCACGGATATTTAATATTTACCCCGGGTTTAATAACCACCCCTTTCCCAACATGAGCCCCAAATAACCTCAATAGAAAAATCTTAATTCCCGAATGTCCGTTTAATGGATTAATAAAAAAAAGGCAATTGGTAACATACCAAAGCAGTCTTATTACTATTCCCCTGCCAGGTTTAAACCACCTGTTGTCATATGCCGAAAGATTAACACCGGTCTCATTCAATAATTTCATCGGTAAATAATTTTTTGATTAAGGTCGAATAGCTTTCCGCGTTGCGGAACAGGTTGGCCCATTATTACGGGAGAACTCCATGATTGCTATTTTCATCAGTGTTTCCTGAAAAGGCGGGACAAGCTGTGCTTGCAAAACATCGGCCTTTCATATTTTTTTAAAAAAACTCCTTCCCTTTGTTATAACCAGGGCCGAAAAGTTTTTCAAATATATTACAAAAGAAAAAATAATCCAGTATTTAAAAGATTCAATATTCCTGTTTATATCATTTCCGGGTAAACTTAAATTAGTTTGAAACATCCTTATTTAACTTCTGTTAGAAAAGTTTAATGTGATTTTTTATATTTCGGACTTTTTTGTCTTGTTTTATAATAATCTTTATTGTTTATTTGTATAAATAAATAATTAAAAATATGGCCAATCAATTTGAAACAGAAAAAGGGCAGGTTTTTGTATATGCAGGAAACTCCCAAAACGATGAATCAGTTTGTGCCTGTGGTGGCAGTTGCAGCTGCCAATCGGATAATTCAGATCCCTGTGGAGGAAATTGCGAATGTGGTTGTAAATAATTTCCCCACCTATTTTAATATAACAATGGCTCGGATTTACAGGCCATTGTTTTTGCACAAAATAAATATGCCACAATTAAAATGTGTTTCTTTGCCATAAATAAACCATTATTTTAAATATTCGCATGGGCAGTATAATTGCTAACCATATTGGTGAACTGGCTGCACTTTTTACTGCATTTTGTTGGACAATTACCAGCATGGCATTTGAATCAGCAGGAAAAAAAGTTGGGTCACTTTCAGTAAACCTTATCAGATTAATTTTAGCATTTGTTTTCCTTGGTATTTATACTTTAATAACAAAAGGACATTTTTTACCTATTGGTGCCGGAGCCCACGCCTGGTTATGGCTAAGCCTATCAGGCTTAATTGGTTTTGTAATTGGAGATTTACTTTTATTTCAGGCATTCGTTGTTTTGGGTGCCCGAATTTCTATGCTAATAATGTCTTTATCACCACCTATTACTGCACTGTTTGGCTGGATAATTCTGGGTGAAAAAATGAATATTTATGCCTCTATTGGAATGGTTGTGACCTTGGTAGGGATTGCAATAGTGACATTATCAAGACCACAAAAAGGAATGAGAATAAGGCTATACCATCCGCTAAAGGGTATTTTACTTGCTTTGGGTGGAGCTGCCGGACAAGGATTTGGTCTGGTATTGAGTAAATTTGGAATGCAAAATCAGGATCCTTTTATGTCAACCCAAATTCGTGTAATTACTGGAATAGTGGGTTTTGCAATACTATTTACACTTTCAAAAAACTGGTCAAAAATATGGCTGGCAGTTAAAAATCACAAAGCCATGGTTAGAATTGGAACAGGAGCGTTTTTCGGTCCTTTTTTGGGCGTTTCATTTAGCCTGCTTGCCATTCAATATACCACCACGGGTATTGCATCAACATTGAATTCATTGACCCCTGTTTTAATTATTATACCGGCTTGGTTAATTTTCAAAGAGAAAATATCAATAAAGGAGGTTTTGGGAGCAATTATTGCTGTTTTTGGAGTTACAATATTTTTTATTTCATAAATATTTCGAAACGTACTTTTTTTACACACCCTTAGCCGGTTAAAATGAAATAATCCAAACTGTTAGCAGGTTAGGTTATACTTTTACCAATAAGAAAATTGAACCGTTAACCAAATATCCCAAATTTGTTATAAGGCTTGTATTTTTACAAAAGTCACCTGTATACTGCCAGCCAGTTTTTTATTAAAATCGAACGTTAAAATCTCTATTCGAAATAATGGCAATTTCAGGTTAACAGCCAATTTCCATTTTAAGGTAATTGTTTTCAATTAAAATGTAACACCCTGTTATCCAAGAAAAAGAATAACTATTCCTAAAATAATTCCTGCAAGCAACAGAGCTTTACGACCCACATTTTTTTCTTTAAAAAGCAAAGCCCCAAAGGAAAACGACACCAAAACACTTCCCCTGCGCAAAACAGAAACTACTGAAATTAATGAGTCGGGGTAATCCAAAGCATAAAAATAGAGAAAATCGGCAATAACAAGTGTAAGGCCAATTAATGGAATACTCCATCGCCATTTAAGTTTTGGAGGACGAGCCATGGCACTGCGAATTATAATTACTACAGGCCAAAGTAAAACAACCTGGTAAACTGAAAAAAAGGCCTGCACAGCCATTCTGTCAACTTCCCTGATTATAAACTTATCAAACAATGCACTTATGGCTGCAAATATTGTCCCCAGAACGGCATATAACACCCATTTGTTTTTTCTGAAAGATATTCCCTCCCTGTTGCCGGCTAAAGAGAAAATAAAGAAAAAAGCAAGAGTTATAATAAGTCCAATCCATCTTACTAAATTAAGCTGTTCACCAAAAATAATTATAGCACCCATAATAGTCCATATTGGAGCTGTGGCCCTTATTGGTGATGCGAAGGTAATTGGTAAATGTTTTAATGAGAAATATGAAAAAATCCATGATGTTAAAACAATACTTGTTTTTAAAACAATAAAAAGGTGTTCCCTTAGCCCAATAACCGGTATATAGAAGTTGCTCCCTGCTTTTATCGTTCCTAAAAATGACAAAATGATAAATGGAATAAATATCAATGCACTGCTAAAAGTTCCAAAGAGTAAAACCAGCCAGACAGCGTTGTCGCGAAGGGCATGTTTTTTAATAACCTCATAAATTCCCAGAAAAACAGCTGAACCAAGAGTTAAAAACAACCAAATCATTATTTCTTAAATTTAGCCGGCAAAACTACTTCGCATAATCGAGAATTCCCAATTGACTGATATAAAGATTATGCAAGTTGTTAAAATAAGGTTTAAAAAAAATTAATATTAAATTGAACCATAATTAATTAATAGGGGAAAAAAATAAAATAACTTTCGGAAATTAGAAATTCAATTATTGCCATTAATAAAAATTTAAACTAATTTTAAAATAATCGGATCAATTAAAATAAAATAATTCAGGCAATTAAAGCCCAAAGTAATATCCAGTTTATTTACCACGTTTAATGAAATATTTACTTTTAAAAAACGGACAAACAGTAAGCCGGGAAAAAGTAATTACCGGAGATATTCTCATTGGCAATAACCGTGTAATGCAAATTGGTGGCACTATACGTATTCCATCGCCAAGTACCCTTGTAATTGATGTTGATAATAAATTTCTCCTGCCCGGTCTTATACATTACAACTGTCCATTTTTAAAGTCAGAAAATAAAGAACCAACGGCATCATCAATTTATGCAGCATTATCTCAAGGGGCAACCTTTTTAATGGATACTCTGAGATTAAAAAAGGAGTCAAGTTTTAAAAATGCCATTGAAATGGCAAAAGAGGGCAGTAAACCAATAATAACCGATTACAGTTTGCACCTTGGGGCTTCGGCATGCTGTAAAGTATCAAGCCGCGATTTAAACTATGGGTTTATTCATGAAGGAATTACATCCTATTATATTAAGTGGAAACATATTGAAAAACTTAGCGATGGGCAGCTTGATCATTTACTATCCCTTGCTGCTAAATTTAAGCTTTTGATGGTTTGTGAAACCACCAGTATTAAACAAACATTATTTACTTATGATAAGGTTTTTCTAAAATCCTATCTTGAAAAAATGGACCAGTTAGTTTCAATAATCAGAAATACAGGGTGCCCCTTCCTTTTTCTTGATATTACGATGGAGGATGAACTTAATACTTTGTTCACACAATCGCAGCCTGATCTCCCGGTATATGCCTCAGTAAACCTGGATTGTGCCAATGAAAAGGCAGATGGAAGGTTAAGTGCCTCAAATATTGATGAATTATGGCAAAACAGAAATATAATATTATCCCCGCCCCAGCTTGAGAGTCCTAACCCTATACTTAGTCAATATACCGAACATGGTAAATCGCCGAGTTTTCTGATGGGTTTTTTCTCCGGGAGTACAAATGTCAGTAAAAAGTTACTTGTTAAAGTATGCGAAATGTATGGTACACGACCGGCAATGCTATTAGGGGTTTACCCGCAAAAAGGAACTATTGAACCTGGTGCCGATGCGGATATAATTGTATGGAACCCAATTGAACCAGACAGATCAAAAACCAGCGGATCAAACACGTCGTTACTTAAAAAGGATATAAGTGCCTTAATTGTTAATGGTGAAGTTATTACAGAAGACCAATTTACTCCCCCAACCCGGTTTAACGGAAAATTTATTCACCGGAGTTCATTAGTTTCTAATAATCCAATAACTGCTAAAAAGGCTGTTTAAAAACCAAAAAAGCTATCTGATTTTTTATTGGTTAAATAATTATTTGATAGTTTTAAACCTAATACAGAAAGTGAATATCCTAACCAATAAAAAGCAATAATCAAGAGTTTCTTCAAATTGCCTAAAAACATCAAAACCAGAATTGATAATCCCTGAATTAACAAATCATGATTCCTTGACGTTTTAGAGTTAAATTTAACCCAAATTTGTCTTTAGCCATTTTTTCTAATGACCGTAATTAGAAATTAATAGTGTTAAGTTATTGATTACATGCCTTCTATTTTGACAAATC
>JBBIVA010000055.1:0-22798 GCA_037439945.1 Marinilabiliaceae bacterium | reverse complement strand
CCCGGCTAAGTCATTAGTTCATTGCCTTTCTAATGACTAATCCGGGATAAATAATTTTCGATGAAATGTCATACTTTCTTTGATAATAATTTCATTCGTAAATAATTTTTTGATTAAGGTCAGTTAGCTTGTCCCGTTATTACGGGAGAACTTGCATGATGAATTTTGGCTCCGCCGGCCTTCGGTACATCTGTGTTTATGTTTAATGGACCATGCGCGTTTCACTGTTTATAAATCCTATAATTGGGTTCACCAAAAATGGTTTTACATCTGGAAAAAACTTAGCCACAATTTAGTATTAATAATCATGAAAAATCCTCCAAAAAAACTACATTTAACTTTTATTTCACCTTTTAATGGTGTTATATTGGAACAATAAAAATTAATTGAATGACCTTAATCAATATGGTTCACAACCAAATTAATTTAACCGGTATGCTTAAAGAAAATATTCTTGGTTTAATTCCCGCCCGGTACGGTTCAACAAGGTTTCCGGGCAAGCCACTGGCAATTATTGCCGGAAAAACCATGATTCAAAGGGTTTACGAACAGGCAAGCAAAGTTTTACCAAATGTTTATGTTGCTACCGATGATGAACGTATTAAAAATTCAGTTACCGGTTTTGGCGGAAAAGTAGTAATGACGTCACCAGACCATCAGAGCGGTACCGACCGTTGCACCGAAGCCCTGAACCACATTGAAAAAAAAGAGAACAAAAACTACGGCGTAGTTATAAATATTCAGGGTGATGAACCATTTATTGACCCAATACTTTTGGAAACACTTTCAGCCTGTTTTATGAGTTCAATAACTGAAATAGCAACTCTTGTTAAGCCTTTAGTTCACCCTCAGGACCTATTTGACCCCAATAAACCAAAAGTTATTTTTAACCCAAAATACGAAGCCTTGTACTTTTCCCGTTCACCAATTCCATATCTTCGTCAGTTTCCACAGGAAGAATGGCACCGGAAGCATTCATTTTACCTTCATATTGGTTTGTACGGATATCGGAGTGATATTTTAAGGCAAATTACAAATCTTGCCCCATCTACGCTTGAACTGGCTGAATCCCTTGAACAATTGAGATGGCTTGAAAATGGTTACACAATTTGTGTAAGACCAACAAAACATGATAGTGTTGCAATTGACACTCCTGAAGACCTTGAAAGAATTTTAAATTCAGGGATATTAAGCTAAAAAAACACCCGGGTTATGAAACTGGTAGAATATGACCCCTGGCTGACCCCATTTTCATTGCAATTATTTAAACGGCACAGGGTTTTCAGGGAAAAAATTGAGCAAATTAACTCTTTACACGGTTCATTGATTAATTTTGCTACAGGTCATCACTTTTTTGGCCTGCATAAAACAAACAATGGATGGGTGTTTAGGGAATGGGCGCCTAATGCAACTGCGGTTTATTTAGTTGGGGAGTTTTCCGACTGGAAACCAAAAGCAGATTTTAAGTTGCAGAAACAGGAAAATGGGATTTGGATGATTTCCCTTAATGAAGAAATTCTCCAACATGGTGATTTATACAAACTATGGATCACATGGAATGGAGGTGAGGGCATGCGGATACCAAGTTATGCATCACGAACAGTGCAGGATCCCAAAACTTTAATTTTCAGTGCCCAGGTTTGGAATGAAACCCCCTTTGAGTGGAGTGACCAAAATTTTAAACCTCAAAAAAACCCGCTGATTTATGAGGCCCATGTTGGTATGGCTACAGAAGATGAAAGAGTTGGGACTTATCGTGAGTTTGCAGATAATATTTTACCCAGAATTAAAACCGCAGGCTATAACATGGTTCAATTAATGGCGGTACAGGAACATCCATATTATGGAAGTTTTGGATATCATGTATCAAATTTCTTTGCACCTAGCAGCCGGTTTGGAACCCCTGAAGAATTGAAGTACCTTATTAACAAGGCCCATAATTTCGGAATTTCGGTTATTATGGACATTGTTCATTCCCATTCGGTGAAAAACGAAGAGGAAGGATTAAGCAGGTTTGATGGAACATATCACCAATATTTTCACTCAGGGGATAAGGGCAACCATCCTGCCTGGGATTCAAGATGTTTTAATTACGGTAAGGACGAAGTTCTTGGTTTTTTACTCTCAAACTGTCGCTATTGGATTGATGAATTCCATTTTGATGGGTTCAGGTTTGACGGGGTAACAAGTATGCTTTACTATGACCATGGACTCGGGCGCAATTTTTCAACATACCATGACTATTTTGACGGGCAACAGGATGATGATGCAATTTTATATTTAACCCTGGCCAATGAGCTTATTCACTCAATAAAACAAAATGCCATTACAATAGCTGAAGAAATGAGTGGGTTTCCAGGAATTGGTGCAAAAACTTCAGACGGTGGTATCGGGTTTGACTTTCGTCTAAGTATGGGAACCCCCGATTTCTGGATTAAACTGATAAAAGAAGTAAATGACGAAAATTGGCAGGTAGGTTCAGTTTATCATGAATTAATTCAACACCGCCCCGAAGAAAAAATTATAGCTTATGCCGAATCTCATGATCAGGCCCTGGTTGGCGATAAAACAATTATATTCCGGTTAGCGGATAAGGAAATGTACAATTACATGTCAAAAAACAATGCCAGCCTGATAATTGACCGCGCCATTGCCCTGCATAAAATTATACGGTTAATTACAATCTCAACGGCACATGGAGGTTACCTTAATTTTATGGGCAACGAATTTGGACATCCAGAGTGGATTGATTTTCCGCGTCAGGGAAACAACTGGTCATACAAGTATGCGCGGCGGCAATGGAGTTTAGTTGACAACGACCAGTTAAAATTTGGATGGTTGGCAACATTCGACAAAAAAATGATTCAATTAATAAATGAACACAACCTTTTGCAGCATAATTATATTCATACAAATCTTATAAATGATAATGACCAGGTATTGGCTTTTGAAAGAAATAACATGTTATTTGTATTCAATTTTAACCCCGGTCGTTCATTTACAGATTATGGTATTCCGGTTAATGCCGGTAAATTTAAAATAATACTAAACTCAGATAACCCCGAATTTGGGGGTTTTAACAGGGTTGATGAGAATATTACATACTATTCGGAAGCTATTCCCATGCAAAACAGAAATTACCAGGTAAAGCTATATTTACCATCACGAACTGTTTTGGTATTTTCAAGACTTGAAATAAAAAGGGTTTATGAAGATTAGTTAATATAATGGTAACATAATCAGCAATAATTTACCCCGGTTAATGTAAAAAAGGTTAAAAAGCTTAAGCCTGCATTTGTAACTATTTTTTTGATCAGGTGAAATTACATGGAGTTATTATAAAAAATAGTTAATTTTGACGCGAAACAATTTAATTAAAAGCATTATGAATATACCCGAGAATTTAATGTATACCAAGGACCACGAATGGGTTCGCATTGATGGCAATATAGCTGTGGTGGGAATAACAGAATTTGCACAGGGGGAATTGGGTGACATTGTTTTTGTTGAGATTGAGACTGAAGGAGAAGATCTGGCAAAAGAAGACGTTTTTGGAACCATTGAAGCTGTAAAAACTGTTTCAGATCTTTATATGCCACTTGCCGGTAAAGTGATTCAAGCCAATGATGAGCTTGGTGCCCAACCCGAACTGGTAAATAAAGACCCATATGGGGGAGGTTGGATGATAAAATTTGAAATAGCTGATATGTCGGAAGTTGGCACATTATTATCGGCCGAAGATTACAAGGCTTTAGTTGATTAATAATTTGCCTGAAAAAATAATTTAAGCGCCTTTTTTAAGGTGCTTTTTAATTTGGATAAAACGAGTTGTGCAATTAATCGACCAAGTAATATTTTAAGATGCTTAAGGGTTTGTTATTTAAGGAATTGACATACTGCAATAAACTTATTTCTGGCATTTTACAAATAAAACGAGTGGCCAATGCAGCTCTTTTAATTGCATAATTGAGTTTGGGCATTAACTGGGCGAACAATTGAACATACAAAGTATCGACACGGTTACGGGCCCTTTTGTAAAATGAATGGAAAACGTTCTTTGTTTTGATGACTGCTTCTTCCGTGTGTTTCAATGCTTATATTGCCTTAGGTAAACAAATCTAATTGGTAGTTTACCCAAAAAGAACCTTTATCTGCTATAAGGGTGCAATTGTTAAAACCAAGGTGTTTTGCGTAATTAAGAAACTGAATGTAATATAAAATGGCTTTGGTCATTTCTATAGATGAACCTTAGTGCCCCTGTGGAGCTTGTATCCAAAATACCAGGCTATGTTAACAGAAGGGTAACCTTTGCCAGAGGCTGTTTAAAAATTTTCCATGCAAATTTTACCTGATTTTTTTCGCACGATTCGACAAATAGGAAAAAGGATATAATAAACAAGGAGAAAACCCTCTCCCTGATTCATCAGACCTGCTACAAGTTTATCCAAACTGACAATATAACCGCCTAAACGCCGTGGCCGTTGGTTTAAATTATTCAGGTCAATCAAAGGCACAAAATTATAGGAATGGCCTGACCTTAACTAACCAAAAAGGTAGTTTTCACTTTCAACCCCAATAGATTCGCCAATAATTGACAGGGTAGTTATTTTAAACCCGGATTAGTCATTAGAAAGGCAATGAACTAATGACTTAGCCGGGATTAACCCTACCGAATAGTCGGTACAGGCTGCTTTAGAAAAACTTAATTTGTAAGCATTTCTGATTACAAATATTTAGTTTTTTTAAGCGATTTGTCAAAATAGAAGGCATGTAATCAATAACTTAACACTATTAATTTCTAATGACGGTCATTAGAAAAAATGGCTAAAGACAACTTTGGGTTAAAATCAGCCATTCTGTTTTTTCATTGATAAAAAAAAAGTTATCGCCGGCATATAAAGAGACACAAACAAATGATTTGGCCATGTCAAAAATCTTGTCGAAATTCGTCTTCAGGTTGTGCATACAGGGGCGCATTTTTGCTGTATAAATATGCTATATTGTGATAATTATCAATATTATGCGCAACTTTCTATGTTGTTTTTTTACAGGCTCCTTTCAGTTTTTTTAAAATTGCACAACACGTTATAAATAGTATTTTTCTTTTTTGAATAAAATAATTTTGTCAAAAGCTTGTTTTAAATTGTACCAAATTCTTTTTTGTGCCAATGAGTATTAAGAAAACAGGGATTTTGTTATTAGCGGTGTTGCTGGCTGCATGCTCAACCCAAAAAAACACCTGGTTGTCAAGAAATTATAACAGCATGACAGCCCATTACAACATTCTGCATAACGGAATGGAGAGTTTCAAAGAAGGCGAAAAATCGTTAATGCAGAATAATCGTAACAATTACACTGCTATTCTTAACCTGTTTCCATATTCGGGAGATGAAAATGCCGGAAAAGTGCGGGCTGAAATGGATAGGGCAATTAGTAAAGGTCAAAAACTCATTCATAATAAATCAATTAAAGCAAAACCAAAAAGGAAACCCGGAAGAAATAATTCAAGATACACTGAGTTTTATAACCAAAGGGAATTTAATCGTTTGGTTGACGAAGCTTATATGCTTATTGGAAAAGCTCATCTTTATAATCATAATTTTAATGAAGCTCTTCATTATTTTGATTTTACTACAAGAGAATTTCCCAATAGTCCGGTTAGATTTGATGCACTCATATGGACAGCACGCACAAGAATAGAAATGGGAGACCTCGACAATGCAATCCTGCTGCTTAATCAATACGATGCAATGGGGAAAGCCCCAAACAGGCTTTACGGGGAATTCATGGCAACTTATGCAGATTATTTGATTCACAAAGGGCAATACGAAGCTGCAATTCCTTTCATGGTTAAAGCGGCGGAATATGCACAGGGAAAATGGAATAAATCACGTAGGAATTTTATTCTGGCACAGCTTTATCAACAAGCAGGCCAATACCAAATGGCCCGTGAAAGGTATCTTAAAGTTGCACGGTCAAATCCCGAATATGAAATGAACCTGAACGCCAGGTTAAACCTGGCCATTATTGACGGCCACCTTGGGCACAATACACTAATGGCACGTAAGGCTCTTTTAAAAATGCTGAGACAATCAAAAAATCAGGAATTTCGTGACCGGATTTATTACATTCTTGCACAGAGCTTCCTGTCGGAAGGCGACACTTTAACTGCCATCACCAATCTACAACTATCATCAGGATATAATGCCAACAGCAAGGAGCTGAAGACTGAAACCTATTTACAAATGGCAAGCCTTAATTTCGATGTCTCAAAATATGTCCCATCCTACTCATATTATGACAGTACACTTATGGTCATGGATGAGGGAGATAAAAGATTTACTGAAATAAAAAAAAGACATTCGGCATTACAGGAGTTGGCAAAAAATTATATTATTATTTTTAACGAAGACAGCGTAAGAAGTATTGCTGCCATGCCTGTTGGACAACGTGATGCATTTTTAAATAATTTAATTGAAGCCCGAAGGCTTTCATTAACTCAACAAACATCAGCCCAGAGTTTGAATCAGGGCAACCCTATGGCGGAAGATCCTCTTTTTTATCAGAATTATGCCAGTCATTTGAACCGTCAAACAGATAGTCAGGGCCAATGGTATTTTTATAACCCCACAACAGTAAGTTTGGGAAAAATGGATTTTGAAAGAAGATGGGGTAAAAGAACATCAGAAGATAACTGGAGAAGGTCCGATAAAGGAACTGCATCCCAAATAAGCGATCTTGCCCCACCGGGTCCGCCATCAGTAAGATTTTTGCCACCTGAACTTTTCGTATCATCAAAAAATTCACAGATTCCGGGCGACCCAGGTAATGAATCTGAACTTCCTGATATTGAAGAAATGATTAATGGGTTACCATTAACCCCGGAACAAAAAGCTGAATCTGACCACAAGTTGGCCAAGGCACGCTTTGACGCCGGCATGGTATTTTTTAACCAGTTTGAAGATTACCGGAAAGCATCTGAAATGTTTAAAAAAGTTGTAGCAGATTTTCCCGGGCACCCAATTGCCGAACAAGCATGGTTTTGGGCTTTCAGATGTTTTGCAGCACTTGGAAATAAATCCGGAATGGAAAAGATGAAAACTGGTTTGATGGTGAACTTCCCAAACAGTCGTTTTACTGCTTTTGTATCTGACCCGGATTACCAGGAAAAACGGGATCAAAAAACAAAAGAATTAAACAATACTTATGAAACAGCCTATGTTGCATACGTTTCAAATAATTACAACCAGGTATTAACAAAAACAGGTGTTGTATTGTCAACCGGCGATGAAGATGAATTATTACGTAAATCACATTTATTAAGAGCTGTTACTCATGGAAAAATGGGCAATAACAAGGCTTTTGAGAATGAATTGCAACAGTTGGTAACCAACCATAATAAATCATCTGAAGGGATGTTGGCTGCCAAATGGCTTGAAATGCTTAAAATAGGGCGCCAGCCGGTTATATCAACCGCCTCTGTAAAAAGTGCTGACAGCAAATTAGGTAAACCTGAAATGCAACCCAAATTGGAATCTTCAGAGTTAAATATGCTTAAATTCCAACCTGATTCATTACAGCAAATAATACTTATTGTTAACAGCGAATCGGATATTAACAGGTTACTTTTTAATATTGCCGATTATAATTTCAATCGCTTTTTACTTGCTGATTTTGAAATTGATATTAAAAAATTACCCGACGGACAAAACGTTATGACCGTTGGACAATTTAAAAACAGGCTTGAAGTAATGGATTATTTTTTCTCTATACGGGAAAACACAAATTTATTCAGGGTTGAAAATATTGGCAACCCTTCAATTTTTGCCGGGTCAGATTCAAACCTTAAAACTCTTGTTTCTTCTGGTGATATTAGCGGATATAGAAAATTTTTCTCAGAGAACTACCTTAGCGGAAGCGAAGGAACCATGATTAATCCAGGTTTGTCAAAGCCTGAAAACAATACACAAACCACCCCGGGTAAACCGGCATTTACTGTTTCAAACGGAGTTCACCTTGCGATGGTTGTTGCCTCGGCAAGGGCTGACCGTACAAGGGTGAGTTCCTTTTTAACAAATCATGCACTGAACAATTTCAGGTTGCGTGTGTCTGTAAAAACTGAACCACTCAAATCAGGGGATTTGATAGTTATTATTGAATCATTTGAAAATTTAGATATGGTTTTGAAATTCTTCACTTCACTTGAAAACAATTATTTCTGGAATACTCAACTTGGCGCACGCGATTGGAAAAAAACCGCAATTTCACCCAATAACATGGTAATCGTAAAAGAGAGTGGGACAGTTAATGAATACGTGAAATTTTTCGATGAAAACTATTTGAAAAAGTAACATTTAACTATGGACGAAAACAGGAGAATAAGGCTGATATGGGTTGATGATGAAATTGAACATTTAAAAGCACATCTGCTTTTTTTAAAAGAGAAAGGATTTGAAGTTGATACAGCAACCAATGGGAAAGACGCCCTTTCAATGCTTCAGGAAAAAGATTACAGTCTGGTTTTCCTTGATGAAAATATGCCCGGACTAAGTGGACTGGAAACCCTCACACTTATTAAAGAAATTAAACCGGACATACAAGTTATTATGGTTACAAAAAGTGAAGAAGAAGACATGATGGAACAGGCAATTGGTAGTAAAATTGCAGATTACCTGATAAAACCTGTCAACCCAAATCAAATTCTTTCTTCTATAAAAAAAACTCTCGAACGCGAAACCCTGGTATCAAAAAAAACAACAATTGATTACCAATCAGCCTTCTCAAAAATAGGTATGCGATTAGGCGATAACCTCACGTTTAGCGAATGGACAGAAATTTACAAACAACTGGTTTACTGGGAACTTGAACTCCAGGGAGCCGACAGCTCAATGAATGAGGTGCTGTTAATGCAAAAAAGTGAGGCAAATAATATTTTTGCCCGGTTCGTAAAGAAAAACTATATCGATTGGATACAATCAGATAAAGGACCCTTAATGTCGCACCGCCTGCTTAAAGAGCGTGCTTTGCCATTATTAAAAGATAATAAACAGGTTGTTATGATCCTTATTGATAATTTCAGGTACGATCAGTGGGAAGCAATACGAAAGGAAATTAACCATATGTTTTCAATTAAGAGCGATGAACTTTATTTCAGTATTTTGCCAACATCCACCCAATTTGCACGAAACGCTATTTTTTCAGGCCTAATGCCATCCAGCATTGAAAAAATGTACCCCCATTTATGGGTTGAAGAAGACGATGATGGGAGCAAAAATCAGTTTGAAAATGAGTTGTTGGAAACCTTTTTTAAACGAATGCGTGAAAATTTTAAAACAACTTATGAAAAGGTTAATGATGCTGAGTCGGGCCGGAAACTTCTCGACAATTACACACGCCTGCGCGATTACCAGTTTTCGGTAGTGGTTTTTAACTTTGTTGATATGCTTTCACATGCCCGGACTGAAATGAAAATGATACGTGAACTCATATCTGATGAAGCATCATACCGGTCTCTAACATCATCGTGGTTTTTACATTCTCCTTTGTTCGAACTTTTGAAAAAACTTTCGCAGGAAAAGGCTACGGTTATTTTAACTACCGACCACGGAACAATAAGGGTGCAAAACCCATTAAAAGTTGTTGGCGACCGCAATACCAACACAAACCTAAGGTATAAACAAGGAAAAAACCTTGCTTATTATGCCAAATCGGTTTTTGAAGTTAAAAGCCCTGATAAAATGTTTCTGCCAAGGCCAAATGTAACCACTTCATATATATTTGCAACGGGCAATGATTTTTTCGCTTATCCTAATAATTACAACTATTATGTAAGCTATTACAAAGACACATTTCAACATGGAGGTATTTCAATGGAAGAGATGATGGTACCCTTTGTTATTATGGAGGCAAAAGGTTAATTTTTTTCCAATTATCTAATAATATGAATAAAGCATTATTAATTCTAATGCTATCCATTCAACCCAATAATTTACATTTGGATAATTAATTTTACACTAATCCATTTAAAAAAACAGGTGTAACCTGGACAATTCCAACTAATCAAATATTTTTTTGTGAAAAAAACATTTACTGCCAAATCAGTAACCGGGTTATCGGCCATAGCCCGTGAAATAATCCCACAGTTAACCAACACAACAGTTGTTGCATTTTACGGAAAAATGGGTGCCGGAAAAACCACATTTATTAAACAAATTTGTTTTGAGTTACGGGTTGATGATAATGTAAACAGTCCTAGTTTTTCAATAATCAACGAATATTATTCAAAAGATGGCAGGAGAATATTCCATTTTGATTTTTACAGGCTGAAAAACAGTGAAGAAATATTTGATCTTGGTTATGAGGATTATTTTTATGGAGATGGGATATGCCTAATTGAATGGCCAGAGAAAATTGAAGGCTATCTCCCTGACAACAGATTAAACATTTTAATAGAAGAGTTGCCCGATGGAACCAGGCAAATTGAAATTTCAGAAATGATTCATTAAAAACAAATACATAACAATCCACTCTTATTTCACTATTATTTCATATCTTGCTATAATATTTGTCATCAAATAGACTTAAATATTTTATGGCCGATTTTGAAAAACGAGCATCCTATTTTGCAATAAGGCAAACACAACTTATCCCCCGCGAAGAAATGCTGGAAACGGGCCGAAAACAACGTTCCTTAACTATTGGTATCCCTAAAGAGAGTGACCCATCAGAAAACAGAATTGCATTAACACCACAGGGGGTTGAGTTATTAACCGAAAACGGACATAAAATATTAATTGAAAAGGAAGCAGGCAAAGCAGCCAATTATACTGATAATGATTTTTCAGAAGCAGGTGCCATTATCTTACAATCTAAAAGCGATGTTTATAACAGCGATGTGGTATTGAAAATTTCACCTCCACCCCTCAGGGAAATTGAAATGCTTACACCAAACCAGCTACTCATGTCTTTTTTGTATATGCCCCGCCAAACCCGTGAATCCTTAACGTCAATTCTTGAAACCAAAGTTAATGCTATAGCTTACGAATTTTTAAAAGATGAAGTGGGCTGTTACCCTGTAATAAGAAGCATGAGCGAAATTGAAGGGTATGCTGCAATTACAATAGCATCGGAATATTTAAGTAAAGCAAGGGGTGGCAAAGGAGTTTTACTTGGTGGAATTACCGGGGTAACACCAGCCGAGGTTGTTATTATTGGGGCAGGTACAGCAGGTGAGTTTGCGGCCCGCGCAGCATTGGGGTTTGGCTGCCAGGTTAAAGTATTCGATAATTCATATAAAAACCTAAAAGAACTTGAGCGTAATGTAGGGCAACGGTTATTTACATCGGTGCTTCACCCCAGCGTACTGTCAAAAGCTTTGAAATCGGCCGATGCCGTTGTGGCAAGTCTGCGATATTTTGACGATAATACTGACTTTTATATAACAAAAGAACAGGTTGAAATTATGAAACCAGGCTCGGTAATAGTTGATTTGAGTGTAGGTAACGGGGGGTGTTTTGAATCATCAGAAAGCCCAAACCCCAACAACCCTGTAATTACCGATAATGGTGTGGTCAGTTATTTTGTTCCCAATGTTGCATCAAGGGTTTCAAGAACAGCATCTATTGCCCTCAGCAATATATTTGCACCTGTTATTTTACGGCTTGCCCAATCAGGCAATATACATAACCTTATTAAAGAAGATAATGGCGTAAGCAACGGTACCTATATTTACAAAGGAATACTTACCAACAGCCACATTGGCAAATATTTGAACATTCCGTATAAAGATATTGGATTATTAATGGCAGCCTTTTAATATTAGTTTAAACCATAAATTATTACAGGGTTTTGTAAAAATAAAAAACCCCGGAATTATCCGGGGTTTTTTAGTAGCGGGGGCCAGACTCGAACTGACGACCTTTGGGTTATGAGCCCAACGAGCTGCCAACTGCTCCACCCCGCAATATGTTGTAGTACCTTCTTTCTTTGTTTTTGCGGTTGCAAATATAAAGGTTTTATTTTTATATCAACGTTTATTTTAAGTTTTTTTACCGCTGTATGGTAAAAATTTAAAAAAAACCATTAAAGTGCAGTCATTATTGCGTTACAATGGTGTAGCCATAAGCAAGCTTACCAATAATTTAATCCCCCCTAAATGAAATTGGCATAACCATTAGTGAAATAAGGGAGCTTATAATAAACCTGTAAAATAGTTTTTTTTCCCCCATGAACGATGCAGTTTTCCAGGAATAATATGAATTTACCCTAACCATAAAATTTCCAATTCCCCTTTTTTATGAAATTTTACTGTTTGCTAAAGAAAAATATAAAATAGACATCCAATGTCGTTTAGTTAAGCTCTTGTACCCCTAAATCCCCTAAAGGGGACTTCGCAATATGCCCTGGAAATTCCCCCTTCAGGGGTTAGGGGGTAAAATGAATAGCAATGAATATTCTTAACTAAACGACATTGACTCGACATCTGTTAAAATATTACCAACCTAAAATATATTTTGGGCAGGATAATTGCATATTTCATTCAATTGAAGTAACATTTTTCTTTTAATATAAACTTGATACTTATCCCCTGTCGTTATTATTTTATAAATTTGCCCCACAATAAGATTATTTCAATGGCAACACGAAAAACAAAAAACACACTGCTAAAAAAACTGAGCAGCAAATATAAACTGGCTATATTCAATGAACAAACCTACGAAGAAGTAATCGTTCTGAGGTTATCACGTTTGAATGTGTTTACCATGGTTGGGACTTTTGGAATATTGCTTATTATTTTGGTTACAATATTAATTTCCTTTACCAGTTTACGTGAGTTTATCCCCGGATACCCAAGTCCCAACGAGAGACTTTTAATAGTAAGAAATGCCAGCAGGGTTGATTCCCTAATTATTGAAATCAACAAACAGGATAAATTTATACGAAATTTTCAGGCAAGATTAAAAGGTGAACAGCCTGTTGATGATGGGCCGGCAAATTACAGGGATAAAGATAACACTGAAACAAAAACCCCTACACCAATTGAATTCTCAAAGTCGGAAGAAGATTCTATTTTTCGTAAAAACATTGAAAGGGAAGAAAAATTTAACTTTAGTGTAAAACAACAACAACCAAAAGTTGTTGCACTTGAAAACACTTTCTTTTTTAGCCCAATTAAAGGATTGGTTGTAAATTCATTTGGTGATTCAAAGGGCCATTATGGAGTGGACATTGTTGCAGCTCCCGGAGCAAGGGTTTCAGCAGTTATGGATGGCTCTGTGGTATTTTCGGGATGGACGGTTGAAACTGGTTATGTAATACAGATTCAACATCCCAACAACCTTATTTCAATTTATAAACATAATGAAAGGTTGCTTAAAGAGGTTGGCCAAACAGTTAAAGCCGGCGAGGCAATTGCCAGGGTAGGCAACTCAGGTGAATTAACAACAGGCCCGCATCTGCACTTTGAACTTTGGTATAATGGTACACCTTTAAATCCGCAGGAATATATATCTTTTTAGCAATTTTGCGGGATAAATTGAGAATCCCCCCATTTAAAAAATTTAAATTCGGGAATGAGTTCATCCTGTTTTAATGAATAATATGGCCCCAATTCAAGAGTATTTAGAAAATTAAATTAAATGGGTGTTAAAAATAATACAACTCCCAACAAAATAATCTTTTGTATTTATGAAACGAGCCTGATTCGTTAAACAAAAACACGGATGAAAATTCATCACGCGAGTTCCATCCGGCCTTATTTTTAAAATTAATTTACGGATGAAACGAATTGCCATATTAGGTTCAACCGGTAGTATCGGTACCCAGGCACTGGATGTAGTTGATACACATCCCGGAATGTTTTCGGTGGAAGTATTAACTGCAAATAACAATGTTGATGTATTAATTGAACAGGCAAGGAGATATCAACCCAATTTTGTTGTCATAGCCAATACCGAAAAATATTCCATTGTAAAAGATGCACTAATTAATGAACCGGTTAAAGTTTATGCAGGAATTGAATCAGTTGCACAGGTGGCCTCAATGTCAAACCTGGATATGGTTTTATCGGCTATGGTTGGGTTTGCTGGGTTAATACCAACATACAGAGCACTCGATGCAGGTATCCCGGTTGCACTTGCTAACAAAGAAACATTGGTTGTGGCAGGTGAACTTATTATGCAAACAGCCCTAAAAAAGAATATACCCATAATCCCGGTTGACTCGGAGCATTCGGCAATTTTCCAATGTCTTGAAGGAGAGAAACTAAATAAAATAGAAAAGATTTATTTAACTGCATCGGGAGGCCCCTTTAAGGGGAAAAGTGTTGATTTTTTACGAAAAGTATCAAAATGTCAGGCTCTTAACCATCCAAACTGGAAAATGGGCAACAAAATTACCATTGATTCAGCATCGTTAATGAACAAGGGGCTGGAGGCGATTGAAGCAAAATGGTTGTTTAATTTGAACCCTTCACAAATAGAAGTTGTTGTACATCCACAATCAATAATTCATTCAATGGTGCAGTTTGATGATGGTTCAATAAAAGCCCAGATGGGTTTACCTGATATGCGTTTACCAATTCAATATGCATTAGGATATCCCAAAAGGTTGGTAAACGACTTCCCAAGGTTCAACTTTACCGACTACCCAAGCCTTACTTTTGAAAAAGCTGATATTGTAGTATTTAAAAACCTGTCGATTGCCTTTAACGCAATGGAAAAAGGGGGCAATATCCCATGTGCCCTCAATGCAGCTAATGAAATTGCTGTTGATGCTTTTTTAAACGGTAAAAGTGACTTTGTGGAAATGTCTGTAATTATTGAAAAAACTATTGATAAAATTACATATATAAACAAACCCTCATTAAAAGATTACATTGAAACTGACAAAGAAGCAAGAGTAATTGCGTTGTCATTTATTAAAAAGTAGAAAGAAAAAGAATATATTTGTTTCCTTAAAAATACGAAAACTATAAAACATGGATTTTTTAATTAAAGCCCTTCAACTTATACTAAGCCTTTCCATTCTGGTGATAATTCATGAATTTGGACACTTTTTCTTTGCCCGTTTATTTAATACCAGGGTTGAGAAATTCTATCTCTTTTTTAACCCCTGGTTTTCATTATTCAAATTTAAAAAAGGTGAAACAGAATATGGTGTAGGATGGCTCCCATTGGGTGGTTATGTTAAAATATCGGGCATGATTGACGAATCAATGGATAAGGAGCAAATGTCGCAGCCTCCCCAACCTTACGAATTCAGATCAAAACCAACATGGCAAAGACTCTTCATAATGATTGGCGGAGTGCTTGTGAACTTTATCACTGCCTTTATAATATTCTGGCTGATATTATTTAAATGGGGTGAAAGTTATATTCCAACCGAAAATGCAAAATATGGGTTTGCATATCATTCAATAGGCCATGAGATGGGCCTTAAAGATGGTGATGTAATCCTAAACGTTGATACCTTTAAAGTTGCTCATGCCCAAATGGCCGGTCGTTACCTGATGCTCGAAAAAGCATCTGATATAACAGTTAAACGAGGTGACTCCATTTTTAAACTATCGGTGCCTGAAGATATTAAAAACAGATTTCTGGCTAAAGAAGTGAGGGCCTTTGCAGAGTACCGGTTCCCTGTAATTGTAGATACAGTGCTAAATGGAAAGGCTGCCCACATTGCCGGGTTACAAAAGTCCGATACAATTATTGCTGTTAATGGTGTTCATACACCTTATCACAATGAACTTATAACCGAATTGGGAAAAAATATAGGGAAAACAACAGAAGTAACAGTTGCCAGGGGTAATGAAATACTGGCTTTATCAATTCTGGTAAATAAATCAGGTAAAATTGGCTTTGGAGCTAAAGCCCCTGCCGAAATTTTAGGATATAAAGTTAACAGGTACGGGTTTTTTGAAGCGTTACCAGCCGGAATTGCAAAAGGTTTTAAACTGCTGATAAATTACGTTAAACAGCTTAAACTCATATTCACCCGTGAAGGGGCCAAACAAATTGGCGGATTTGGGGCAATTGGAAGTTTATTCCCTGCCACATGGGATTGGGAAAGCTTTTGGTATAATACAGCTTTTCTTTCGCTTATTCTGGCTTTTATGAACATATTACCTATCCCTGCATTAGATGGCGGACATGTGTTGTTTTTACTGTATGAAATGATTACCCGGCGCAAACCAAGCGAAAAATTTCTCGAATACGCCCAAATAGTTGGAATGGCATTGCTGTTTGGTTTATTACTTTATGCCAACGGTAATGATATATTCAAGTGGTTATGGAAATAATCCGATTTTGATTTGTAACTTTGTTTTAAGAAATATCTATGCTTATGACTTCTCAATTATTTTTATTGGCTATGCCCGGGGGATGGGAACTAATTGTTATCATTCTGATTATAGTACTGCTATTTGGCGGTAGAAAAATTCCCGAACTTATGAAAGGCTTGGGGCAAGGTATGAGGGAATTTAAGAAAGCCCGCAACGAAGGCGATGACGCATCAAAGAAAGATGATAATTCAAAAAATGAACCGCTGAAAAATTAACCCGGTCCATTCCTGAAATAATCCTGATTTTCTTTGAGTAAGTTGTTTTCAAATTTGTTTTTCGGCCCCCTGAACAATCTGGTTCATCGGGCCTTTTTTTCACCCCAGACTGCAAACGCTTTTCTGAAGGGAAATTTTGTTAACAGAAAATTGCTAATTATGCAGGCAGGCATTTTTTTCATTTTTTTTATTTTGATCCAATTTGGTTTGGGTTCACAAACCACCGACCAATGGAAAGTGGCGCATTCGGTTGTTGAGGAAAGAATAAAAGCCCTTAATAAGCTAACCCCAATGTCGCTGGTTTACAACAAGGATGTTCAGGCGTATATTGATGTTTATACAATAAAGCGGCGCGACCATCTTTCCCGTATAATTGGGCGCTCAGAGCTATATTTTCCGCTATTTGAAGAACATTTGGACCGACTTGGGTTGCCACTTGAATTAAAATATCTGGCCATAGTTGAATCGGCCCTTGATCCACATGCAAAATCAACATCAGGGGCTTTAGGGCTTTGGCAGTTTCTGTTTCATGCAGCTAAAATGGTTGACCTGCAAATAACCTCATACATTGATGAACGTAAAGACCCGGTCAAATCCACTGATGCTGCAGCCCGCTATTTAAAATATCTTTATGAAAATTTTAATAACTGGGATTTAGCTCTGGCCTCATACAACGGGGGAATAGTTAATGTTAAAGAGGCTATAAATAAATCAGGGGGTCAAACTGATTTTTGGAAAATAAGGCACCATTTATCTGACGAAACTCAAAAATATGTAGCGGCCTTTATAGCAGTCAATTACGTAATGCATTATTACCAAAACTATGATATTAAACCCATTTCGCCTGAATTTACCTTTAATGAAACAGACTTGATTTATGTTGATAAAAGCGTTTCATTTGGTCAGCTGTCAAGAATCATAGATGTTTCGGAAGAAACCATTAGAATGTTAAACCCCGTTTATCTTAGAAATTTTGTTCCGGTTACTACCCAACCAGTAAGATTAATGATTCCAAAAAACAAGGTTTTAACATATTCACAAAGAAGGCATGAGTTAAAGGAAGAGACAGGCCCACCTGAACCTTACATGCCCCCTCTTGGCGATACACGAAATAAGGTAAAGGTATATCACAAAGTTGCACAGGGTGAATATTTTCATAAAATTGCCATGACATATGAATGCAGGGTTGAAGATATCCAGAAATGGAACGGCCTTAAAACCCGGAAGTTATCAGCCGGTCAGCAATTAGTTATATGGCAAAAACCGGAAAATAACATGTTTTTCTTTATTCATAAAGAGGCTTTTGCTGGTTTATGATAAACAAACCAGGATTTGCGAATGTATAGGAAATAAAAACCTTCTTCCAGTTATAACAATTGAAAATTCTTACGGTCAGTTGAGAAAATATAACTTTATTTAGGGCTCTTTTTGTTTATAGTTATATGAATTTTCGGATTTATAAATTAAATTGTAATTTAACCCAAATCACTTCACGAGCATGGTTCGTAAAACAAAAATACGGATGAAAATTCATCATGCGAGTTGCGTCCGGCCTTATTTTAAAAATTATTTACGGATGAAAAATCTAAAATTATTTTTTGTTCTGGTCCTGTTTTTGCCCCTGATAACTAATTGCAAAGATTCAGCCGATGGTTATAAACCAAACATTACAGGGGCTATGGGAGAAATGCTTTTAGTTATGGACGATAAATACAAAACCACAGATGGTGGCGAAAAACTGCTGGAAATGCTAACACAGCCCATGCAGGGGCTACCGCAGGTTGAAAGTATTTTTAATATTTCGGTAGTACCCCACAGAGCATTTACCGACCATATGAAAATATTCAGAAATCTCATTATCACTACAATTTCACCGGATGTTAAAACAGAAGGCGTTAAATATTATACCAAAAATGCCTGGGCAAGCGAACAGGCCCTTATGCGTATTGAAGCAAAAAGCGTTGAAAGTTTAAAAGAAATTGTTGAAAATGAAGAGATAAGGATTATTGGTTTTTTTATTAAAGCCGAACGGGACAGGAGTACTAAATATTATACCAAATACAGCCATGCAGATTTATCAAAAATGGTAACCGATAACTGGAACTTAAATATGGTTATACCAAACAGTTTTAAACTTAACCAATCAAATGAAAACTTTACCTGGTTAAGCAACGAAACACCATTGACAAGCCAGGGAGTTTTTATATATTCATTTGATTATGTTGGAGAGGGAACATTCTCAAAAGAATACCTCCTTAATAAAAGGGATTCAGTTCTTAGAATAAATGTACCGGGGTCAGCAAGCGGCTCATATATGTCAACCGAGCATGAACTACCCATTTCGTTTAAGGAATTAAAGGTCCATGGTCATAATGCAGTTGAATTACGGGGTTTATGGAAAGTGGTTGGTGACATTATGGGAGGCCCGTTTGTACTTTTTGCCCACCACGATGTTGCCAACAACAGGGTTGTTGTAACCGATGGTTATGTTTACTCACCGGAAAAACCCAATAAAAGAAATTTTATTTGGCAAACCGAGGCAATACTATATTCCTTGAAATTCCCAACCAATAAAGTTGAAGAAGAAAATAACAAATGACATTACCTGCTTTCACGAAAAATGAACTGGTCAATGCCACTAAAAGGGATGACCTGATATTGGAAACTGCCAACCAAATTATAAAAGACTTTGGCGAATTTAATCTTACCATAAATTTTTCGGGCGAAACAGGTCAGTTTTATAATGAATTATCAAAACAAATGGTTGTTCATGTGGAAGAACTTCTGCAGAACAACCATTCACGTTTTTTGGGGCTACTGTACCGTATTGATATAAATAAAAAAGAAATTGAACTTTACGAAAAGGAAATGAAGGGATACCCATATCAGGTAATTATTACAGAATTAATAATACACCGCGAAATAAAAAAAATCCTCACCCGCGAGTACTTCCGGAATAACAGTTAGTTTTTAACCATTATTTTTTAGGTTTTCTTCAGCAATGCCATTTTGGTGAAAAAAATATGATTACCTAAAAACAATTGACAAACCTGGCATAGTTATACCGGTAAAGTGTTTATTAAACCCAAATTAATCAATAGGAGGCGAAGTATGAGCCGAACTATTTGATTTAATTGGGATAATCCCGATTTAGTGATTGTTTCAATTCCAATTTTTTTGAATTGATTACACGCACTTTATCGATTACGCATTTTAAAATGCGTAATTTGGGTTAAACCCGTTTTTATAACACCCCTGTTTGGTGTTACTAAGATTAATATTATCTTACCATTCGAATTCTCTAATTTAATCAAACAAAATATGTCTGTAATTATAAAAAATGCCATAAGCATCCCCGAAAATATAAGCAAGGTATTTATTACTACGGAACTTAAACTACTTAAAGACTTTGGGTTATCTGATAAAGAACTTGATTACATGTTCAAAAAATCACAGGATGACCCAAAGAAAAAACTCTTCTTTCTTAACAGGCTTAACCAGTTAATTTTTATCATTTTGGCAAACGAAATAAATGACATAAATGGAGTTAAGGAAAAAATAAGAAAAAATGGTGCATCAATAGTAAAACAGCTTAAAGATGAAGCTTACCAAAACCTTGCAATTTTTGACATTAGTGGAAATCCTGAATTAATTATGGCCCTTGCAGAAGGTATATCATTAGGGTCGTACTCGTTTAATAAATACAAAACTGACGCTAAGGAGGAAAAATCCATTGAACTGCTTATTGTTAGTCCCGATGTAAGCGGGTGCAAAATATTTTCTTTATCAAATTTATGTGAGGCCGTGTTTTTGGCCCGCGATTTAGTTAATGAACCTGTTGGCAATTTAAATGCCGAACAACTTAGTGAGGTAGCCATAAACCTTGGAAAAAAGTTAAATATTAAAACTGAAGTGTTTAATAAAAAGAAAATTGAGTCGTTAAAAATGGGGGGGTTACTGGCTGTAAATAAAGGAAGTATTGACCCTCCCACCTTTACAATACTAGAGTGGAAACCCGAAAATGCATTAAATGAAAAACCATATATCCTTGTTGGTAAAGGGGTGGTTTTTGATACCGGCGGAATAAATCTTAAAACTGTGCCCGGAAGCCTTGATACAATGAAATGCGATATGAGCGGGGCAGCTTCTGTTTTGGGAATAATGTCGGCATTGGCAGCAAATAATCTTCCTCTATACGTTATTGGGCTAATACCTGCTACCGACAACCGGCCAGGTGGTAATGCCATAGTTCCGGGAGATATTTTAAAAATGTATTCGGGGTTAACAGTTGAAATAATTAATACTGATGCTGAAGGAAGACTTATACTGGCAGATGCCCTGAGCTTTGCAAAAAAATATGACCCCGAACTTGTTGTCGATCTGGCAACTTTAACAGGAAGTGCGGCAATGGCAATTGGCGAACACGGGATTGTGGGAATGGGAACGGCTTCTGAATTAGTAAAAAGAGACCTTGAAAACGCAGGCAGCGATGTTTGCGAACGGGTTGTTTGGTTTCCTTTGTGGGAAGAATATGATGAAAGCTTAAAATCAAATGTGGCTGATATTAAAAACCTTGGTGGCCGTGAAGGAGGTGCAATCACTGCCGGAAAATTTTTGTCGCGGTTTATTGATGCACCCTGGATACACCTTGATATAGCAGGGCCTGCATATCTTACAACTGAATCAGGCTACCGCGGAACCGGAGGAACAGGTACAGGTGTTAGATTATTATACCGGTTTTTAGAAAATGTTGCCGCTATAACAAAAGATAAAGTAAATAAAACATGCTCACATTAATATTTCTATAATTATCTTTTGATTTTTTCAATCCAAAAATCGGATGTATTTTTAGGTTCTATTTGATTGTACATTTGTATTATAAATAAATATCATGGGCCACGATAAAATAAAGGTAGGAATAACACAGGGTGATATTAACGGAATTGGTTATGAGGTTATTTTTAAAGCCCTGGCCGACGCAAGGATGCTTGAAATTTGTACCCCTGTAATTTATGGTTCGTCAAAAGTTGCAGCTTATCACCGTAAAGCGCTTAATTTACCAAGTATTAGCCTGAACAATATCAGGTCGGGCGATGAAGCCCACTCCAAAAGAATTAATATTGTTAATTGTCTTGATGATAACGTAAGGGTTGAACTGGGCAAACCCACCGAGATAAGTGGTGAAGCCTCTTACCTTGCGCTTGAAAAGGCTGTTGAAGAACTTAAAAAAGGTGCTGTTGATGTTTTGGTAACTGCCCCTATAAATAAAAAGGTTATTCAATCAAAAAAATTTGATTTTCCGGGCCACACCGAGTTTTTTTCCAAAGAATTTGAAGGTACACCATTGATGTTGCTTGTAAGTAACAACCTTAGGGTTGGAGTGGTTACCGGACATATACCCCTTAAAGAAGTGAGCGGCTCAATTACCCAGGAAAAAATACTTGAAAAACTACGGATACTTGATAATACATTAAAGGTTGATTTTATTATAAGAAAGCCCAGGATTGCAGTGTTGGGATTAAATCCTCACGCCGGCGATAATGGATTATTGGGAAACGAGGAGATCAATACTATAACACCGGCAATTGAAAAGGCACGTCAGGAAGGAATATTGGCTTTTGGTCCCTACCCTGCCGATGGTTTATTTGGTGCCGATCAGGTTTCAACTTTTGATGCTGTTCTGGCAATGTACCACGACCAGGGATTAACACCCTTTAAGGCGCTGGCATTTTCAACGGGAGTTAATTACACAGCCGGATTATCAATAATCCGCACATCACCCGATCATGGAACGGCCTTTGAAATTACCGGACAAAATATTGCCAGCGAAGAATCTTTTTTAGCCGCAATTTACCTTGCAATAGACATATATAATAATCGTCGTCTAAATATAGAGCTTACAGCAAATCCCTTAAAATCTGTCGATGTTAATTCGTTAGGCTCCGATGAATAGCCTTTAGTAAAAAAACAACCCAAACAAACCCAGATATTAATTTGACGCAAATAGTTGTTATTTTTTTACAATTTTACACTCAGGAGTATTGGAAATAATAAAATAATTATTGTTATTGCACAATAATAAGTTATTTAAAGTAACCGATTAAACTGCCGGCGAAACTTGAAGTGCAGGAAAACCTAACTCAAATTATTTTATTTATGAACTTAAATTTGTTTTTGAGAAAGGGATTGTTCTCTTCTCTTCTCTTCTCTTCTATATGTTTTATTAATTACTTCCTGTAATGAT
>JBBIVA010000054.1:0-22850 GCA_037439945.1 Marinilabiliaceae bacterium | reverse complement strand
ATTAATTTCTAATTACGGTCATTAGAAAAAATGGCTAAAGACAAATTTGGGTTAATTTTTCAGGATTTCCAATGCAGCCTTTATTCTTTTCAAGGTTTCATTTTTGCCAATTGTTTCAATAATTGTAAATAAATCGGGGCCAAAACTACCACCAACAATAACAAGGCGTATGGCATTCATAATATTGCCAAAATTTTGATTTTTTTCTGTAATTAATGCCGAGGTTTTTTCTTTAAGATTTGCCGCAGACCAGTCTTGTTGATTTGATAAAACCGAGCTAAATTCTTCCATAAATCCAGAAACACCATCTTTCCATCGTTTCTGTACCACATAATTGTCGTAAGATTTAGGCGCTTCAAAGAAAAACCATGATTGATCCCAAATTTCGTGGGTGAAATTAACCCGTTCCTTCACAAGGCCGATAATTTTCTCAAGGATTTCTGATGTTGATGTATAGCCTTTTTCCTTTAAAGTTTTTTTAAAATCTAAAACAATTTCGTCATTGGATTTAGCAATAAGGTATTGGTGATTAAACCATCTTGCCTTTTCAGGGTCAAAACGGGCACCTGATTTATTTACCCTTTCCAGTGAAAATTGATTTGCCAGTTCTTCAAGGTTAAACAATTCCTGTTCGGTACCCGGGTTCCAACCCAAAAGTGCCAACAGGTTATTAACCGCTTCAGGAAAATAGCCTGATTCTCTATAGCCCGATGATACTTCTCCTTGTGGTGAGGTATATTGCAAAGGAAACACCGGAAATCCTTCCCTATCTCCGTCTCGTTTACTAAGTTTTCCTTTACCACTAGGTTTAAGTATAAGGGGTAAATGGGCAAATTGAGGCATTGTGCTTTCCCAGCCAAAAGCCCTGTAAAGCATAACATGTAAAGGCAGCGAGGGTAACCATTCCTCCCCCCTTATAACATGCGATATCTCCATTAAATGGTCATCAACAATATTTGCTAAATGATAGGTGGGCAATCCGTCAGCCGATTTAAATAAAACCTTGTCATCAAGGGTGTTGGTGTTGAAGGTTACCGTACCCCTAACAATATCACTTGCTGTAACTTCAAAATTTTCAGGCATTTTAAACCTTATTACATATGGGGTACCTGAATTAATGCGTTTTTGGGTTTCTTTTTCGTCAAGGGTTAATGAGTTAACAAAACTCAACCTGGTTGATGTATCATAAGCAAAATTTCTTTTTTCAGCCTCATAAAGGGCTCTTGCCGCATCAAGTTCTTCATTTGTATCAAAAGCATAATACGCCCAACCTCTTTCCAATAAAATATTTACATATTGAAAGTAAATATCTTTTCTTTGCGATTGCTTATAAGGCCCGAACGGCCCTCCCTCCAAAACACCTTCATCAATATTTAATCCAAGCCACCTTAGCGATTCATAAATATATTCTTCTGATCCATCAACAAACCTTGTAGAATCCGTATCTTCAATACGAAGAATAAATTTACCGTTATTCTTTTTTGCGAAAAGGTAATTGTAAAGGGCAGTACGTGCCCCTCCAATATGTAAAGGCCCGGTTGGGCTTGGGGCAAATCTAACCCGTATATTGCTATTAGCCATTATTTTTTTTTTTTGACAAAGATAATTATTCGTAACGGAATTGTAAGAACTAATAAAATGCATTCATTTTCAAACCGGATATTAACTTGTAAATTAATATGTTATTAAATTGTGTTCATCACTCATTGTAATACAGGGTTATTTTTATTATCCAGCTAATCTTTTTCTATTAATGTGTATATTTATTGGTTTATTTTAAGTATCAAAATATTACACCAAGATTATCAATTAAAATCTAATATGAAAAAATCAATTGGATTAAATGGCATAAGGCAAATTAAGTGTTTAATGCAATTTGCTGTTATGTTTTTATTTGCTGTTTTATTTGTACACCAACCTGTAACCAATGCACAATCAATTTATATTAATGAGATAGTTGCATCAAACCAGGAGTTACTAAATGATGAGGATGGTGATTTTTCAGACTGGGTTGAGCTTTACAATTATGGGTCGGTACCGGTTAATTTAAATGGTTGGGGATTAACAGATGATGCTGCCAATACTTTTAAATGGCTTTTCCCTTCAATAACACTCCAGCCGGGTGAATATTTGATTGTTTGGGCTTCGGGGAAGGACAGGCGACCGGGTCAAAATGATCTGATTCAAGGTTTCAGGCAGGAAGTTTATCGTAACATATCAGGAACCAGCGTTGATAATCTTATAAATAATTCAAATTATCCTGCTAACCCATCGTACCAAAGAATAATTACCGACTATTTTGAAGCCCTTTCAAATGTGGAAGATAATTATGGGCAGCGTTTGCATGGTTTACTTAAAGCCCCGGCATCAGGAAATTATACTTTTTGGATTGCAAGTGATGATAATTCACACCTTTACCTTAGCAGTAATTCACTACCCGGTAATGCTGTAAAAATAGCAGAAGTTAAAAACTTTACAGGCAGCCGGGAATGGACAAAATATCCTGAACAAAAGTCAGGGACAGTTTCTCTGGTTGCAGGACAGTATTATTACATAATGGCTTTAATGAAAGAAGGCACCGGGAGCGACAACCTTGCCGTTAGATGGCAACTTCCGGATGGAACAATTCAAACACCACTTCCGGCTTCAAATTTATTTTTAAATGACAGTGAATTACACACCAATTTCTCGATATCCGCTCAGGGTGAACCCATTATACTAACCCGGCCTGATGGGGTTGAGGTGCACCGTATTCCTGAAGCTGTGCTTACTGCAAACGTGTCATATGGGATCAAACCGGGGGAAACAGGTTTTTTTTATTTCGAAAAACCGACTCCTGGAAGTGCCAACACAGGGTCAGGATATAATGAAATTATAAATTCGGTACCTGATTTTTCACATACAGGTGGTTTTTATACAAGCGATTTTTTATTGACTCTTTCAAGTGCTGATCCATCAATGTCGGTAATTTACACACTTGACGGCTCTGAACCTGAAATTTCAAATATTGGAGGTACAACATATACATATAGAAATCAATACCCGGCCGGCCCATCATTGAACCGGCAGTTAAGAAGTTTTAATTACACCGGTCCAATTCCGGTTTCTGACAGGTCATCATCGCCCTACCAACTGGCAGCAATAAATACAAAATTTACCAGTTCAACACATTTACCAAATTCAAACATACAAAAAGGTACGGTTGTAAGGGCTAAGCTTGTTAAACCCAACACCCTGTCGCAGCGAAGCGTTACTCATACCTATTTTGTATCCCCGCAAGGATATAAACGGTATTCGTTGCCCGTAATTTCGATTGTGACTAATGAAAACAATCTGTTCGATTATGAAAAAGGAATATACGTTGCCGGGTTAGTTGCTGATACATGGAGGGTGCAAAACCCAACAATAGCATGGAATGATGGACGTCCGGCAAATTATAATCAGAGAGGGAGTGATTGGGAAAAGGATGGTCACTTAGAAGTTTTTTCACCATCGGAACAAACAAGGTTTGCCCAACCGGTTGGGTTAAGGATTCATGGCGGCTGGAGCAGGGCACATTATTTTAAATCTTTCAGGCTTTATGCGCGAACTAATTCAGGGGATGGAACCTGGTTTAATTATCCTTTTTTTGGTGCCTTGCCTCAAAAAGGCGATGGAATGGGCAATGTTTCGTCATTCAGGAGGATAATATTAAGGAATTCGGGAAATGATTATGACCGTACACTGTTCAGGGATGCATTAATGCAGGATTTGGTCAAACATCTTCCCTTAGGGACCCAGGCATATCAGCCTGCAGTACATTTTATTAATGGTGAGTATTGGGGAATAATAAATATACGTGAAAGGTTCGATGAGTATTACATGTTGTCACATTATGGGGTTGAACCCCACGAAGTTGTGATTCTTGAAGAAGGGGAAGCTGTTGATGTTGGCCTGGTTGAAGACAGAAAGCATTTTTTAGATGTTGTAACTTATGCTGAAAGCAACGATTTAACCAATAAAACCCATTATGAATATGTAAAAAGCCGTATTGATGTCGAAAACCTGGCTCATTATTATGCTGCACAAATATATTTCTACAATACTGATTGGCCACAGAATAATTATAACATCTGGAGAAAAAAAACAGGGGCATATAATTTATCAGGCCCCTATGGGCACGATGGCCGTTGGCGTTGGTTATTATTTGATACAGATTTTGGGATGAACCTTTATAGCTCAACAAACCATATGAACAACGGTTTAAGCAGGGTTCTTGATTCTGCTAACGACCGAAGTTCGAGATTATTTAAAAGGTTGTTGTTAAATCAGGAGTTTAGGGTACTTTTTATTAATACAGTTTCTGATCAATTAAATTCCTGTTTTTTGCCATTTTTTATTAACTCACGGATTGATGCATTTAATGCTGTTATTTCAGGGTCGCGCCCTGAACACTGGCAGCGCTGGAGAAGTGGCACTGATGAGGGTTCAGCAATGAAGACTTTTGCAACACAAAGGCCAACATACATGATACAGCATGTTCAGTCGGCATTTGGGTTGTCCGGGACTTCAAACCTTTCAATTTACAGGCGGGGGGGTGAAGGTTTTGTTAAGGTTAATTCATTGGTAATTAACAATCAGACTCCCGGTATATCCAACCCTTCAAATCCTTTCCCCTGGGTAGGGAGTTATTTTAGAGGCGTTTCGTTAACAATTTCAGCAATAAATATACCTGGATATAAATTTTCACACTGGGAGGGATTGGAAGGGATTGATAAGCTGCAGCCCACTATTAACATAACCTTAGGATCAAATGTTTCGGTAACTGCTGTATTTAAAGAAGCTCCGGTAATTAGCTCAATTCATTACTGGCATTTTAATAATTTGCCTTCCGGTATTTTGAACAATCTAAATGCCGATTTTTCCCAAACTACAAAACCCGGTTTATTAATCTACACAGGTAGTGGCGATGGCTATATGGACCGTGTTAGCGAAGGTACAGATATTAATGCCCGAAACCAGGATGCAGCATTAGCATTAAGGGCCCGTAATCCTTCAGACACAAGGGCCGTTGAATTAAATTTACCAACAACGGGTTTCGAAAATGTAATTCTTAAATATGCCACTAACCGGACCGCCAATGGCGCCGAGTACCAGAATGTTTATTATCGTACTTCAAAAACGGGGAACTGGGTTTTGTTTAAGGAGAATATATTGGTGACTACAACTTTTCAGCTTGTTGATGTTGATTTTTCCAGCGTCCAAGATGCCGATAACAACCCCGAATTCCAGGTACGTATTACTTTTGCTGGGAATAATGCTTCCGGCGCTTCAGGCAATAACCGATTTGACAATATTACTCTTGAAGGTTATGTGAATACTACAAATGTTAATGGGATTAAACCGCGGGTTAACGTGGATATTGTCCCTAATCCGGCTGAAAGCGAATTCACTGTTTATTCTGAAAAAATTATTCAAAGTATCCACTTGTTGAATCTTGAAGGAACAGTTTTATTAAAAAGAAATATTGGTGGCTTTTCTGCAAAAGTTGAGTTGCCTGCTGTTCCACCCGGAGTTTATATAGTATCGGTAAGAACTGCTGAAGGAAATAATTTACAAAAACTAATTGTTA
Source organism: Marinilabiliaceae bacterium (assembly GCA_037439945.1). Lineage (GTDB taxonomy): Bacteria > Bacteroidota > Bacteroidia > Bacteroidales > Marinilabiliaceae > CALEUX01. The sequence continues at coordinate 17,239 of JBBIVA010000054.1, read as the reverse complement.
AATAAATTGTAATTGATTTTTTGAAAATTTAGGTTATTTACGGCATCTAAATTTGTTCGTGCACTGTTTTCTAATGGCAATATTGGTATAAAAGTATTAGATTATAAAAAAAGAGGCTGGTCATTGTGATTAAGCCTCTTTTCTTTTATAATGATTTGTTTTATCCGCATTTTGAAGAACCACAACTGGTACATATCAGGCAACCTTCCTGGTAAACAAGACTGTCTGACCCACAGTTTTCACAATTACCTTTCCGGGCTTTGGTGCCGTTTGGAACGTATTTTTTTAATGCACGTTCAACGCCACTGGTCCAGTTGTTAATGGTTTCGTTGTCAAGTTGAAGTCCTGAAACCAAATGCAAAACTGCATCAATTGGCATACCGTTACGTAATATACCTGAAATTAATTTGGCGTAATTCCAGAATTCCTTGTTGAATTTATATGAGAGACCTTCAATAGTTGTTTTATAACCTCTTTTATTCACATATTGAAAATCATATCTGGAAGTGCCGTCATCCTCATAGTTTTTAATTATGCTCCCTTTATGAACCGATTTGGGAACAAGGATACCTTCTTCATCATCTGCCAGCCCTGTGAAAATTTCATACGGACGTCTGTCGAGCAAACCAACAAATGCAATCCATTTTTCCTTGTTATTTTGAAACCTTACAACATCTGCTTCCAATATCTGGGGGCGTTTATTTGGAAATTTCGATGGCTCATCTTCCTTTTTCTCACTGCTGCTTGCTATTAAAACTCCTGACCGTGATCCATCACGGTAAACGGTAACCCCTTTACAACCACTTTTCCAGGCCTCAACATAAAGCTGGCCAACTAAATCTTCGGTCGCTGAGTTTGGAAGGTTAATAGTTACACTAATTGAGTGATCGACCCATTTTTGAATCCTACCCTGCATCCTCACCTTACTTAGCCAGTCAACATCGTTTGATGTTGCTTTGTAATAGGGTGATTTCTCAACCAACAAATCTAATTCTTCCTGTGTGTAGTTTTTGGTTGTGTCAAAACCATTTGCCTCCATCCATGTTATGAACTTATGATGAAATACAATATATTCTTCCCAACTGTCACCTACCTCATCAATAAAGTCAACACGAACCATAGGGTCATTTGGGTTAACTTTACGACGACGTTTATAAACTGGTAGAAACACAGGTTCTATGCCACTAGTTGTTTGTGTCATTAGACTAGTTGTTCCTGTTGGCGCAATTGTTAACAGTGCGATGTTTCTTCGGCCAACACGCGACATTTTTTCATATAGGGCAGTATCTGCTTCTCTTAACCGTTGAATAAAAGGGTTGTTTTTTTCCCTTTCGGTGCTGTAAAGTGGAAACGGGCCCCGTTCTTCAGCCATATCAACTGATGTCCCATAAGCAGCAAGAGCCAGGTTTTTGTGTACTTCCTCTGAAAAGTCGGTTGCAATATCGCTTCCATATCGCAGGCCAAGTGCTGCCAGCATATCTCCTTCACCTGTAATTCCAACACCTGTACGTCTTCCTTCAATTGCTTTACGACGGATATTCATCCATAAATTACGTTCAACTCGTTTTATTTCGTCGGTTTCCGGGTCGCTGTCAATTTTGCTGACAATTGCATCAATCTTTTCCAATTCAAGGTCAATTATGTCGTCCATCATTCTCTGGGCATAACCTACATGCTTTTTAAACATTTCGAAGTTAAACCTGGCATCAACCTTAAATGGATTTTCAACGTAGGAGTATAAATTTACAGCTATCAATCGACAACTGTCGTAGGGGCACAATGGTATTTCTCCGCATGGATTGGTGCTTACGGTACGGTAACCCAGGTCAGAATAGCAATCAGGAACAGACTCCTTTATTATTGTATCCCAGAATAGAATTCCCGGCTCTGCAGATTTCCATGCGTTGTGCACTATTTTTGACCACAATGCCTGGGCATCAATTTCTTTGCGGTATTTGGGAGCTACCGAGTCAACAGGGTATTGCTGTATGTATGGCTTTTCATCAACAACCGAGCGCATAAAATCATCGTCAATTTTTACTGAAACGTTTGCACCGGTTATCTTTCCCTGTACCATCTTAGCATCAATAAATTTTTCAGAATCGGGGTGTTTAATTGATACGCTTAGCATTAAAGCACCCCGGCGTCCATCCTGTGCAACCTCGCGGGTTGAATTTGAAAATCGTTCCATAAAGGGAACAATTCCGGTTGATGTAAGGGCCGAATTCTTAACAGGAGATCCTTTCGGACGTATGTGCGACAAGTCATGACCAACACCACCGCGGCGTTTCATTAGTTGAACCTGCTCCTGGTCGGTTTTCATAATTCCTCCGTATGAATCAGACTGGCCATTATCACCAATTACAAAACAGTTTGAAAGCGATGCAACCTGATAATTATTGCCTATTCCTGACATAGGGCCACCTTGAGGAATTATGTAGTTGAAATTTTTCAAAAGCCCGAAAATTGTTTCTTCGGGAAGAGGATTGGGATATTTTTTTTCTATACGCGCAATTTCACGCACCAACCTCCAATGCATGTCATCCGGAGTTAATTCAAATAAGTTTCCATCTGAATCTTTTAAGGCATATTTATTCACCCATACCCTGGCTGCCAGTTCATCTCCTTTAAAATATTTCAGGCCCGCCTGGAATGCCTCATCATTTGTATAAATATTATCGGTTACAACCCTGGAACTTTTAATTAATTCTGTTACTTCCATTATGACTTTTTTTAATTCTCTGTTAGGATGAAGGTTAATTTTGTTCGGTTTAGAAAATTTTGTAAATGCAAGATAGAAAAGGTTACATCTTTTGGCAAATTTTTTTTATTAACAAATTAACAAAGTTGTTCATTTTAAAAGGTTAAAAAGCATAAAATAAGCATTATAGCCTTGTTGAAAAAATGCAAAAGTTTTCCAAAAAGAAAAGTTAATATTTTTTTTGGTTTTTTTTTGTTCCATTAGTTGGAAATTTTGAGGGAGCTAAACTCGCTTTTAATATAGTAAGTTTAAATAAATTTTAACATTTTAAAATTACAAGGCCGTGAAAAATCCCAAAATATGGAAAGATATTAACAGGTAGGGACAGGTTGTGGTTTAATGGGTTATTATTGTTATTAAATAGTGTTGTAACAATTAAATTGTCGGGTATGTTATGTGCAGTGGTGGTTTAATTCTAATTTAATTTGTTTTTTTTTGAAACGGGGGAAAATATATAAACTTAATTACCGTTATTACAGTAAAATTTTTAAAATCAGGTTCGCACATTTATCGGAAATAGCGAACTTTGCATATTATTGGTTTATGATTAAAACTGCAAAGAATTTATATGACGAAATATTTACTTTTTTTTGTTTTACTTCTTTTTATTTTTGGGGAACCTGGTTTTTCGCAGCAATCGCCTAATATAACCAGTTCATTTGGCTTCGAGTCGTTTATCACAACCGGTGACCAGGCTCCTTTATGGATGTTTGCCAGGCAGCAGGGTCGCTGGAATCCTATTGAAAAAAGCCAGATATTAAGTTATGGTTATGTAGGGTTAAAAAAATCAGGGAAAAAATGGAGTTTTGGTACCGAGGTTGAACTGGACTATAGCAGTGGCAATAAACAGGTATATTTACATACTGCCAATTTAGGGACTTCATGGAAATTTATTCAGTTAAAGGTTGGCCGACATAGGTTTGCCCCTATTTTTGAATCCAATTATTTGGGTAGCGGGCCATATCTTTTTGGAGATAATTCGCGTCCTGTAGATAGGATCACAATTGGGATACCTGAATTTACAAAACTCTTTTTTCCCTTGGGAAGGATTGAAGTACGGGGAGAAATAAGCCACGGACGGCTTGATGATGGAAACGGCTTTTATAACCACAAGAGTTTACTTCTTCATGAAAAATATGCATATATAAGGTGGGATGGTGGTAACTGGCTTCCCTATGTTGGGCTTAGCCATTCAGTTTTTATGGGAGGTTATAATGTAATTGGCAGAAAAGTACCGATAGATTACTGGAAATCGTTTTTTGCCAGGAGTTCAGAAAAAATTGGTGGAGGCGATGCTACAAATGCCGCAGGTGCCCATATGGGACTTTACGACTTTGGTTTTTACCGTAAATGTCCAAAAAAAGAGGTTAGAGTTTATTACCAGATACCATTTTCAGATAAATCAGGAATGCTTTTTTGGAAAAGGAATGTTGACCAGATAGCAGGATTTAATTTTACCATCAAAAAAAGGGGATGGATTGAAAATTTTACCATTGAATGGATTAGCACCTCACATCAAACCGGAAATAGCCTTCCGGATGTTATGGCATTTTACCCTGATGGTACATCAGAAATACTCCCCAGTACAATTTTATTGCAACGTGATTTGGATGAACTTATGGCGAAACTGGGGCAAACACAGGAGCATCCATACACAATTGAGGAAGTTACCAAATATTTGCAGGATGAATTTAACAAAGGGCGATTAACCGGCGGGCGTGATGGTTATCTTAATAATGGTGAATATCCGGCAGGTTGGACATATCACGGTTTGATAATGGGGTCACCCTTAAATCTTACCATTGACCAATTGAAATTAAACAACCTTGAATTGGGTGAATATAAAAACAATTTTATAGTTAATGACAGAGTAAAGGCAATCCATTTTGGCGGAAGGGGGTCATTGACAGAAAAGGTAAAATGGTCAGGTATGTTTACATACAGTGTAAATTACGGGTCATATTATAACCAATACCCCGGGCGTTATACATGGTATGAAACCCCTGATTATTATTTTAAGGGAGGATTAAAACAAGTATACACCATGCTTGGTGCCAAATGGAGTCCAGACAGATTGCCTGATTTTGAATTTTCGGGAAACTTGTCATTGGATATAGGAGAAATATTTACTTCTTTTGGAATAAAACTTGGAACAAAATGGTATTTGTAAGTTGGAGTTTATATAATGTATAATAATGGGTTTTTTAGAATAAGAAGTATATTAATCAAATAAAATAATGTTAAAAGAAAAGGAAAAAGCAATTAATGCCGTACTTACGGTGGCTGATGTAATTTTTGCACTCCTAACCTTCAACCTGGTATTGTTTTTAGAGTTTAACAGTTTTTCTTTTATACATTATAAAGATTCAATAATACTGCATCTATTAATTGTTATTATTTGGTTTCTGCTGGGTAGTGGACTAGGGTCAAATTTTATCTTCAGGTCAAGGCCGTACTCGGTAGTGTTATTTAATTGTATTGGCTTGGTTGCTGCCGGCACAAGCCTGCTGGCAATTGCAATTTACTCCTTTAACCTGTTTTATTTAGGTGTAAAACTTATTTTCCTGTTTTCCCTAATTAACCTTGTTCTATCCTTTACATTTAAATTTATTATTTACAAGTACCTGAAAAGCATACGAAAAAAAGGGATGAACCAGGTAAACCTGTTAGTAATAGGTGATAATACTGCTACGTCATTTATTAATAAGGTTTTAGAGGAAACCGAATGGGGCTATCGAATTGTGGCATTTGTGGGACAGGTAGGTATTTTAGATGATCCTGAAAAGAAAATAGCCAGACTGTCCGATGATGTTAATGTTGAACAATTGTTGCGTGATAAAACTGTTGATGAGGTAATTTTAATCAAAGAATATCCTGACCAGGGGGAAGTTGAAAACCTTGTTCAGATTTGTAGTGATGTTGGGGTGGTTTTCAGAATGTATTCACCGTTTTTTAATATGATGGCAAATAAAACACACCTACAATATTTTGGTACTTTGCCATTGTTAAGTATATCAAATACTCCATCAAATTATATTGAATTAAAAGTAAAGGGTTTGTTTGATGTTCTGTTTTCAGCCTTTGTATTAATTATACTGTCGCCGGTTTATTTATTAATAGCCGTTGCCATAAAGTTTGACTCAAAAGGCCCTGTAATTTTCAGACAGAAAAGGGTTGGATTACGAGGTCGTAGGTTTTATGTTTACAAGTTCAGGACAATGGTAACCGATGCCGAGAAGCTGAAATGTGAGCTTGAAGATAAAAATGAAATGGATGGGCCTGTATTTAAAATTGCAAACGATCCTCGAATAACCAGGGTTGGAAGTTTTTTGCGTAAAACAAGTATGGATGAATTGCCTCAGTTTTATAATGTTTTAAAGGGAGAAATGTCGGTGGTGGGACCACGGCCCCCATTGCCATCTGAAGTAAGACAATATAAAAGATGGCAGTTACGCAGATTATCAATGAAACCGGGCATAACATGTATCTGGCAGGTTTCGGGAAGGAATTCAATAAAGTTTGACGAATGGATGAAAATGGACATGCAATACATTGACAATTGGTCATTAAAACTCGACTTTACTATTTTTCTGAAAACAATAAGGACAATATTACGGAGTGACGGAAAATAATTTTGCAATAAACGGCGATTTTTTTAGGAAACAATTTATAAGTATTTAGAATGGCAAGGGATTGATTAAATTTTTTAACGTTATAGGTAAGCAGGTTCCTACATGTTGGAGGTGTAAATAATTTGTGTAGTGCCTTTAAAATATTTACCTGTAAACATTTACAATTCCTGCCCGATGAAAACCCTTTCTATAGGAATTTAACCAATTTAATTTTAACCAGTCTCCTGATGGGTTCATTAAAATGGAATTAAGTATAAATCAAAACATTAATTATAGTTTATAAATGAAAGGAATACACGTATTATCAATTGTCTTACTTATTTTCATTTTGGTTTTTCCGGCATGTAAAAAGTTTAATGTTCCGGATGGATTTCCCGAGCCTGAAAAAATGGCACATATCATTGCGGATTTACACGTTCTTGAAAGTTCAATGAATTATGGTCCGGGTTATTCATATACACCTGACCGGAATAATCCGGGTTATTACAGAAGTATTTTAGACAAATATGGGATAACATCAGAAAAGTTTGATTCTATTCGTAAATGGTATGTTGATAATACGCTAATTTACCAGTATGTTTACGAAAGGGCAATAGTAATATTGAGCGAACGGGAAGCAGCGGTAAGGATTGAAATTGACCGTGAACGGGAATTGGAGAAAAAAAGATTGGATGAGTTGGCTAAAAGGCCTTCAAACCTGTGGCGTGGCAAAACAAGGATTGAAGTTGGTATTAATGACACTATTGACAGAAGATTACCTTTCAGAATTGAAACAGATACCCTGGAAATTGAAGGCAATCTGAGGCTAACTGCTCTTTATAGGTTTCTTAGGAGAGACGCCTCCAAAAACCCTCAAATGGTGCTTTCGGTTATGTATGCCGACAGCACTGCTGATACTTTATATCAAAAAATATATCATTCCTTTCAGAAAAAAGTTACTGTTCTTAATATGAATCTTCGAAAAGAGGTTAAACCAATTTCTGTTTACGGGTTTCTATTGTTTCAGGATTCTCTTTTAAGTTCATCTGTTGAGATTGAAGAAATTAGCCTTATGGTTATTAAGGACAGTGTAATAATAAAGGCACCCAGAAGGACATTAATATTGGAGGAGGCTCTTAATTAAATTAACCATATATTATGTTGCTGAAGCGTTTTTCATCACATTATGCTTTAATGCCGGATGGAAAGCTGGGGAAATGGCCTGTTTTGGAAATAACCACAAACGGAGAAATTGTTTCACTGGTTTGTACCCCTGATGGATTTATTGAACGGCCATCCCTGCAGTTTTATGGTGGTATCCTTATTCCTGCTTTTATCGATATTTGGGATGGCTTTAATGATGATTTAAACGATATAAAAATAATTAACCGGCACATGGCGGCCGGAACCATTGCCATTGGAATATTTGATGATGAAAATTCACCGGGCAGCATAAAAATCAGCCCTCCATATTTAATTAAAAGAAATATTAAAGAAAACAAGGAATTTGACTCTAAACCTTTATCAAATAATAAGGTTCCGGTATTGGAGAGGTTGAAAAGTATTTCATTTAAAAATACGGATATACCCCTGGTTGACCTCCTGAATATAAATACAGCTCAAAAGGCTGATATACTTGAAGTATCAAATATATTTGGGCGGTTATTGCCGGGGCTGTTTCCCGGACTTTTAGTTTTGGAAAATATTGATTTAACCGGTTTTTTAATAACACCACAAACACGGGTTAGGTGGCTTATGCCACCTAAAAACTTAATTATATGACATTTCCGATACAATTTGTTGAGGCAATGAAGCTGGCATTTGAGGCCGGTAAATTTATTATGAAGGTATATGAGAGCACCAGGTTGGAGATTCAAATTAAAAGCGACAATTCGCCTTTAACCAGGGCAGATCTGCTTAGTCACAACCATTTATACTATGGATTAATGAAAACCGGAATACCGGTTATAAGTGAAGAGGGTGATAATAAACTATGGGGTAAAAGATTAAGTTGGCCAAAATATTGGTTGATTGACCCTTTAGACGGAACCAAAGAATTCATTAGCCGCAATGGTGAATTTACTGTTAATATAGCTTTAATGGTTAATGGAAACCCTGTTTGGGGATTGATATATGCCCCTGTGCCTAATATTTTGTATGGAGGTATTGTTGGAAATGGAACATGGGTATGGGATATGAACCATATTGATTTTTCAAGGCAGGATTTTAATTTATTACCCGGTGAAGTTTTACCTAATGTTACTTTTAAGGAAAACCTAATAATAGTAGGGAGCAAGAGTCATTTAAGTGAAACAAGCTGTAGTTTTGTTGAAAGAATAAAGAAAACACAAGGTGAAATTACCTTTGTAAGGGCGGGCAGTTCCCTTAAATTCTGCCGGATTGCTTCCGGTGAGGCCCATATTTATCCAAGAATGGATTCAATCATGGAGTGGGATATAGCAGCCGGACAGGCAATTGTAATTGCTTCTGGCGGAAAAATGGTAACTTGGCCCAATATGGGCTTACCCGATTATAGCAGTACAAACATGAGGAGTTCATCTTTTATTGCATCATCTGCCGGAATTGATATTTCTGAAATTCTGAAAGTGAAATAAAAAAGAGGGTGTCTCAAAAGCACGAGACACCCTCTTTTTATTCGTACTCCTATCCGAGAAGTTTTTTAAATATTCAATTCTTTGATGCTTTAAAAAACTTTTGAGACGCCCTCTTTTTGTTAGCCTTTAATAGCCTTAATTCCGGGAAGAATTTTTCCCTCAAGGTATTCCAGTAAAGCTCCACCTGCGGTTGAAATATATGATACATCATCAGCCATTCCAAACTGATTGATACATGCTACCGAATCACCACCCCCGATTAATGAAAATGCACCTTTTTTTGTTCCCTCTACTATCGCTTCAGCAACTGCCCTTGAACCCTTTTCAAATGCCGCCATTTCAAAAACCCCAACAGGGCCGTTCCATAAAATGGTACCGGAATTTTCAATTACAGTTTTAAATGATTTAATCGACTCCGGTCCGGCGTCTAATCCCAGCCAACCGGCCGGTATTGCATCTGAAGGAGTAATTTTTGTATTGGCATTGTTACTAAATGCATCTGCTGCAACAACATCAGTGGCCATATAAAGATTCACACCCTTTTCAGCAGCTTTCTTTTCAATACTTTTTGCCAGTTCAATAAATTCAGGCTCACAAATTGAGCTGCCAACTTCACCACCATTTGCTTTAATAAAAGTAAAAGTCATACCGCCTCCAAGAATCAGGTTGTCAACTTTATCAAGGAGATTCTCAATAATGGTTATTTTTGAAGATACCTTTGCCCCTCCCATAATAGCTGTAAAAGGTCTTTTTGGGGCTTCCAGTACTTTTTCAAGACTACTTAATTCACTTTCTATCAAATAACCAAACATTTTATGGTCATTATCAAAATAATCGGCAATAATTGCAGTTGAAGCATGTGCCCGATGCGCTGTGCCAAAGGCATCATTTACATAAATATCAGCAAGGCTTGCAAGTTCTTTAGAAAAAACTTTTTGTTTTTCTTTCATTTCAGCCTTGGCTTTTTTTGTTTCCTCCTCAGATGCGTCATCGGCCAGTTTGGGTTTACCCTCTTCCTCAAGATAAAAACGAAGGTTTTCAAGTAATAAAACCTGTCCGGGTTTTAAGGCTTCTGCCTTTGCTTTAACTTCGGCACCAACACAGTCGCCCGCAAAAATAACGTCAACCCCAATGGTTTTTGACAAGTGGTGCTGAATATGCTTTAACGAAAAGTCAGGATTAAACTTTCCCTTTGGCCTTCCCAGGTGTGACATAATTATGGCTGAACCACCATCTTTTAAAATTTTCTTAAAAGTTGGAACTGCCGCTTTGATGCGTGTGTCATCTGTAATTTCAAATTTTTCGTTTAAAGGAACATTAAAATCAACTCTGATAATGGCCTTTTTCCCTGAAAAATTAACATTGTCAATCTTTGACATATTTCTTTAGTTTATAGGGGTTTAAAATTTGCCAACAAAGATACAAAAATATTTTTTTGCCCCTATTATTCATGGGCTTTTACATACTATATTATTTATTATCTTTTAGTTTTATTCCAATTGGTTATACTACCTTTGCACATTATTAAAAAAGATATATGATTTTACTCTATAATATTGGAATTGTTTTATTTGGTATCGGTGTAAAACTGGTTTCGCCAGTTAATTTAAAAGCATCTCAATTATTAAAGGGGAGAATGGAAACATGGGGAAAACTTAAAAACTTCCCTAAATCGGGTAAAATTGTTTGGATACATTGTGCTTCACTTGGGGAGTTTGAGCAAGGCCGGCCGCTTATTGAGAAATTAAGGGAAGAAAAACCTGAATATAAAATAGTACTTTCTTTTTTCTCCCCATCAGGATATGAGGTTCGCAAAAACTACCAGCTTGCAGATATTGTGGTTTATCTACCGTCAGATACTTCGGGAAATGCAAAAAAATTTATTGATGCGATTAATCCATCTATTGTATTTTTTGTAAAATATGAGTTCTGGTACCATTATTTTCGAGTTTTAAAAAGAAAGAATATTCCATTTTATAGTATATCTGCCATATTTAGGGATGAGCAGATTTTTTTTAAATCATATGGCAGTTGGTGGCTAAAAATGCTGAAAATGGTTACGGGGTTTTATGTCCAGGATGAAAAGTCAGGAGAGTTATTATCAAAATCAGGTATTAAAAATTATATTGTGGCCGGAGATACACGGTTTGACAGGGTAAAAGCCATTGCCGAAACTGCTTCTGATAATGAAGTTGCAAATGGTTTTGCTGACACCGGTTATGTTATAGTAGCAGGCAGTACATGGTCTCCCGATGAAGATATTTTAGCAGAGTTTATTAATAAGTCACACGAAAATGTGAAAATGATAATTGCTCCACATGAGGTAAATGAACTGCATATTAATCAGCTTATTAAAAAATTTAAAGTACCTGTAGTGAGGTTTTCAGAAGTGCCCGGTAAAAATTTAGCCAGCTTCAGGGTATTGATTATTGATTCTATAGGGTTGTTATCAGTGCTATACAGGTATGGAAGCATAGCTTATATTGGAGGAGGTTTCGGTAAAGGGATTCACAACACCCTTGAAGCTGCAACATACGGATTACCAGTAATTTTTGGCCCAAACCATAAAAAATTTAAAGAAGCGGTAGATTTAATAAAGATGGGTGGGGGCTTTTGTATTGAAACAATTGAAGGGTTTAACCAGTTAATTTACTCGTTTTGGTATTCCGGCTCTTCCGAAACCCTTGAAAAAGCAGGGGAGGCCTCCGGCAGGTATGTTAAAAGCATGTGCGGAGCAACCCCGTTAATAATGAAACATTTGTTTCAAAACTGCTAGATAAATAAAATTCCAACCCCCGCTTTTAAGAGGCCTGATTCAAACTTAAACCCAAATTTGTTTTAAGCCGGCTTTTCTAATGGCCGTAATTAGAAATTTTAGTCTTATGTTGTTGATTATGTGACTTCTATTTTAACAAATCGCTAAAGAAAAACTAAAAATTTGTAATCAGAAATGCTTACAAATTAAGTTTTTCTAAAGCAGCCTGTACCGACTATTCGGTAGGGTTAATCCCGGCTAAGTCATTAGTTCATTGCCTTTATAATGACTAATCCGGGTTAAATTTTATTAGGGTGAGGGATTTATTATTAACAATATACAAATCAAAGCAAAGGCTGGATATGTCCTTGATTACCAATTGCAATAACCAGATTTTAATAATAAATATGGGTTTTAGAAAACAAATTTGTTGTTTTTAAAATTATATTTGTATAAAATTAATGGTGTATCGCATACACTAATTATAATAAAACAGTTTTATTTTAAACCAACCAAAAGGCTGGAATTGTGATTATATTTTTTGGCGGAATTTTTAATAAATCAATCTACCCACATTATGCAATAATCCGCCCTGGTCTCATTTTAAATTTTTTACAGATGAAAAAGCAAAAATTACTGGTATTGATTATTCTAACCACCTTATGGGGATGTCATTTTCAGATGGCCCACAAACAAAAATCTAATGTTGATAAAATTCCATTTGTTGAGGAATTGCTTGCAAAAATGACTTTGGAAGAGAAAGTCGGGCAAATGGCACAGGTTACACTCGATGTAATAACAATTGGCAAAAATCAGTTCCACACATATGAGCCCCTGCAACTGGATTCCGTACTTTTGCGAAAAGCCCTTTTAGAGCACCATGTTGGGTCAATATTAAATACTGCAAATAATCGTGCCCGGACATTGCAGGAATGGCACAAGATAATTGGTCAAATACAGGATGTTGCCACGAGGGAAACCAGACTGGGTATTCCTGTGATTTATGGAGTTGACGCAATTCATGGTACAACATATACAGCGGGTGCCACTTTTTTTCCGCAGCAAATTGGTCAGGCGGCCACCTGGAACAGGGAAATGGTGCGGAAGGCAGCAGAAATTACCGCATATGAAACACGGGCATCAAATATTCCATGGAATTTTTCACCGGTATTGGACATGGGGCGTGATCCACGGTTTCCGAGAATGTGGGAAACTTTTGGGGAAGATGTTTATTTAACAAGCCAGATGGGCATTGAGGCTGTTAAAGGTTATGAAGGGAGCAACAACAATGTTTCTGACCCTGTGAAGGTTGCATCATGCCTGAAGCACTATTTGGGATATTCAGTACCGGTATCGGGTAAGGACCGCACACCGGCAATGATTCCCGAAATTGAATTAAGGGAGAGGCATTTGCCGCCGTTTAAAGCTGCCATTGATGCAGGGGCTCATTCCGTTATGGTAAATTCAGGGCTTATAAACGGTGAACCGGTTCATGCAAGTTATTTTTTATTAACCAGCCTTTTAAAAGAAGAATTAGGTTTTAAAGGATTGGTTGTTACCGACTGGAAAGATATTGAAAATCTGCACGACAGGGATAAGGTTGCAGTATCGCAGAAAGAAGCTGTTAAACTGGCAATTAATGCCGGTATAGATATGGCAATGATTCCATATAACTTTGATTTTTGCATTAACCTGGTTGAGTTGGTTAACGAAGGTGAGGTTGCCAAGTCGAGAATTGATGATGCCGTACGTAGGATATTAAATGTAAAATTTAAACTGGGTTTGTTCAATAACCCGGTAACCAATTATCAGGATTACCCGCTGTTTGGGAGTAAAGAGTTTGAAGAACAAGCTTATAATACAGCAAGTGAATCAGTAACCCTGCTTAAAAACGAGGGGAATATTCTTCCTTTGAAAAAGGGTTCCAGGGTTTTGGTAGCAGGACCAAACTCTAATTCAATGCGTTCATTGAATGGGGGGTGGAGTTATTCCTGGCAGGGTGAAAAAGTTGAAGAGTTTGCAGGTGATTATTCAACCATTTTGGAGGCTATAGAAGATAAAACAGGGAAAGGGAATGTAGTTTTTTTTGAAGGCGTACGGTATAATAATTCTGGCCGTTACTGGGTTGATGAAGCTGTCAATATTGGTGAAGCTGTAAAGGCTGCAGCTAAAGTTGATTATATAATTCTTGCGATAGGTGAAAATAGTTATTGCGAGAAACCAGGGGATTTACATGATCTTACTCTTTCTGAGAACCAGATAAGTCTTGCCAAAGCTTTGGAAAAAACCGGTAAGCCTGTTATTTTAATATTGAATGAAGGGAGACCACGAATAATCAGGACTATTGAGCCTGGCGCAAAAGCAATAATTCAAAGTTATTTGCCAGGAAATTTTGGAGGTAAAGTAATTGCCGATATTCTTTTTGGGGACGTAAACCCAAGTGGCAAATTACCTTATACATATCCATTATTTGTTAATTCTCTTGTAACCTACGATCATAAACCATCTGAGCATCAGGCGAAAATGGCAGGTGTTTATGATTATGAGTCAGATTTCGCAATTCAGTATCCTTTTGGATTTGGACTAAGCTATACAACCTTTTCATATAGTGACTTAAAGTTGAGTTCAGATAAAATGCAGAAGGGGGGCAGGCTTGAAATAAGTGTTAAGGTGAAAAACACAGGGAGTGTTGAAGGTAAAGAGGTAGTTCAATTATACACATCCGATTTGTTTGCATCTGTTACCCCTGATGTAAAACGATTGAGGGGCTTTGAGAAAATAAATCTTAAACCAGGTGAGGAAAAAACAGTGAATTTCATCCTGACGCCTGAAGATATTTCTTTCATAAATACGCAAAATAACAGGGTTACTGAGCCAGGGGAGTTTGTTGTAAGAATAGCTGACTTAAGTAAAGGGTTTACCTATTTGGAATAATTTACATGAAAAGTAATTATCTCCAAATTTTAGGATTATAGTGTCAAATATTTAGTGGTTATGTTTTGGTTAACAAGTGTATAGATTAAAAAACCGTTTCAAGCTAAAGCCTTGGGCGGTTTTTTATAACCAATCAATTCTCGCGCAAAAATAATTATCCCGGATCAGTCATTAGGCATACAATGGACTAATGGCCAATCAGGGTTTAACCCTACGGGACGGTTGGTACAGGCTGCTTTAGAAAAACTTAATTTGTAAGCATTTCTGATTACAAATTTTTAGTTTTTCTTTAGCGATTTGTTAAAATAGAAGTCACATAATCAACAACATAAGACTAAAATTTCTAATTACGGCCATTAGAAAAGCCGACTTAAGACAAATTTGGGATAATTAAAAACGCATAGCATCCAAGAATACAAAGTAACAATTATAGCTTTAAAAAGATTATTTAATTTTTTTATTGAGTTATTATAAGGATTTTAGTTTTTGAATGATAAACCAGGGCTGGAATTATGGTTTTAAATAGCTTATATTTGCTTTTATCAAAAACGGTACCCAACTGATGTGACAATTATGAAAGCCCGGTCCATTATCAATTCAGCAATTATATTCTTTTTAATATTCAATTCTGTAAGGTTGTTGGCCCATAACCATTCTATATTTTCACCAAATTCAAAAATTATCTCCGAAACTGAAGACTCCATACTTTCATATCTCGAAAATAATCCAGTAAAATCAGATTCAATTGCCTTCTTATTTTTAAAGAAGTTTTCGGGTAAGGATATTTATGCCGAGGGTATTGCCAACTATTACAGGGGCGAGGCTGCCTATTATTTACAAAACTGGACCGAGGCAAGTAAATTTTATAACAGGGCTAAAGAGTGTTTTACCCTTTCGGGCGACTCAACAAGGATGGCTTCGGCAAGTAACAACCTGGGGTTGGTTTATTATTTTCTGGGGAAATTTGACAAAGCTTTTGATGCTTTTTCAAAATCTCTTTCCATAGAGGTGCATTTAAAAAATGATAAGGGAATTGCCAAGTCATACCAAAATATGGGAATGATGTTGGAGCAAGCGGGACAGGCAAATAAAGCCCTTGAGTTTTATCATAAAGCCCTTGAAATATATTTTGATTTAAATGAATGGGAAGATGCGGCAGGAGTTTACAATAACCTGGCAACTTACTATGCCACTTCGGGTGAATTTCAGAAAGCCGAGAGTTACTATTTAAAAGCTTACGACATATACAATAAAAGAAACCTAACCGCCCGGGAAGCCACAGTTTTGTGCAATATTGGTTCGTTAATGGTAAGGCGAAGGAATTACGATGAAGCAGGAAAAATGCTGGAAAAAGCTTTGGTTTTAATGAAGTCAAGCGGTGACAAAACCGGTGAAATAAGTGCCTATAGCCAATTAGGAGGGTTGTATGCCGCAAAACATGAGTTGCACCATGCAATATTTCTATATAAAAAAGCAGATAAGCTGGCAATTGAGGTTGGAAGCGCCGATTTAAGGCTCAACAATATTTATTCACTTTACCTGGTTTATAAAAGTGCCGGGTTGTTCGAAGAAGCTCTTTCAACCCATGAATTGTATATTGCCCTTAAGGATAGTTTTGTTAATGAAAATCCTGTTTTTTCACAAGGAATAATTAACCAGGAGCTTGAACTGCAACTTGCCGAGCGTGATATCCAAAACCAAAAGGCTTTAACACGTGAGAAATTATATTGGGTAGCTTTTATTATAATTGTTTTTTTCGCCGGTATTTGTTTACTATACCTTATAAGAAGGAAGAAAATGGTTGGGAGCAAGATTTCAAAGAAAAAATTTGGGCATTGGTTTACTCAATCTCAAATTGATACGCAATTTGTTTATGATTTATTATTGAGCGTTAGGAGGTATATAAACGAAGGAAATGTGGAGATGGCACACGAACAACTTAACAGCACCGGTATTGTGTTAAGAAAATTATTTGAGAATACAGGTCAGGGGCTTATTCCATTGAGCAATGAAATTGAGTTTCTGCACGCCTTTTTAAATGTCCAGAAAGAGAAATTCAGAAAGGAAATTGGAATTAATATTGAATCAGATTTTGAGTTTAAGGAAAACACTGTTTTGGTTCCTTTCATGGTTACCAAGCCATTTATTGAAATTGCCATAGCAAATGGGCTGCTGCTTGAACAGGGTGAGCCACATGTGAATATAGTTTTTTCTAAAAAAGGCGGTTTGCTTGAAGTAACTATTGATGATAACGGGCCCTCAATGAATATTAATAAAACTTATATTGCTGAAAACGATTTATCAGGCAATAGGGCCAAATCACCGCCTGAAGGTATTGCCCCTATTCAAAAGCTTGCAGAAGTTTATGCTGTTTCTGATATAAAATTTGAAGAAAAAAATAACCAGGGAAATGGTTCGGGCAACAGGGTGAAGTTTAGTTTTCCGGTTATTACCATGAATTGAATGTTATTATCGTAATAATTTATTATAAGGTGGTTAACAAAGTTTTGCCTCCTGTTTTCAGCGTTGCAACACCCTAAAAATTTTTGTTGATTATTTCGTA
>JBBIVA010000053.1:0-23119 GCA_037439945.1 Marinilabiliaceae bacterium | reverse complement strand
GTGAAATTCAAAATTAAATTAAGGTATTTATTCCTGTTATTGGTTATTATAATTTTTACTTTAATTATTAAGTACATTTGGAATTACCGTACACATTATAACTATGATGTAACATCTGATTACCACTATGAAAATTTTGGCGATACAATAATCCAAACCACTATCGCGGATGGCAAGGTGTTTTTTGATTTTGAAGATAAGTGGGGAACAGGGTTCCTGAAATTGAACTTAAAAACAAATTTTAAAGGACGGCTCCTTAACCCAAAAGTTTACACAGGTAAAGAAACTCATGTGTTCGAAAGGGGTGCAAAAGGCAACCGGTTCATAAATATCAGTAACCATTTGAATAATGAACTTAAATACTTTGAAATAGAATTTAAACATTGCAAATCATCTGATCTTAGTTGCGAACTTATATTATTTAAAAATGAGCCCCTTAATGGGAAGCGAATTCTTGTGGTTTCCCCACATCCCGATGATGCCGAAATAGCCGCCTGGGGCCTGTATTCAAAAAATGAGGCATTTATAGTAACAATTACTGCCGGCGACTATGGCCCCAAAAACTACGATGAAATTGTTGAAAACGATTCAGTTCATTATCTTCTTAAGGGAAGGCTTCGGTTTTGGAATAGTATAACTGTTCCAATGTTGGGTGGAGTGAAATTAAAAAATATTGCAAATCTGGGATATTCTGACCTAACCTTAAAGGATATGTATGATTTCAAGGATTCTGTGATAAAATCACATGTAACTGAACTGAATAATACCAATTATTACCGAAAAAACAATTTCAACGAAGCAATAATTCCTTTAACCGATGGAAGGCCCGTGTGGGATAACCTGGTTAATGATTTAACCTTTATTATTGAAAACTTTAAACCTGATATAATAGTAACCCCTCATATTCTGCTTGATTACCATTCCGACCATAAATACAGTTCTTTAGCTGTTTTTGAGGCTGTTAATAAAATTGGTAAAAAGGATGGCCTGTTTTATTTTTATACAAACCATCTGTCTGGCGGTGTCCGTGTTTGGCCTGAGGGAACTATGGGCAATGCCGTTGATTTACCACCGAATTTATGCGGATTAGGCGATTCAATAAGGGTTCATTCGTTAAAATTATCTGAAAATATGCAAATAGAAAAAACCATGGCACTTGAAGCAATGAACGATTTGCGGATGGACCTTGAATGGCTTTGGGTAAAGGGAACATGGCTAAAATTCCGATATAGAACCATGAAAGAAATTATGGGTCATGAGGATAACTATTTTTTCAGGGCTGTACGCTCTAACGAAATATTTTTTATTGATGATATCAGTAATGCCGGTAAGTATATTATAAATCAGCCCTAGGTAAACCCAATTTAATGAAGATGCACTCAGATTCTCAAAATATTGATAAAATGGAGTTAAATCCGCTTGTTTCGATTATAATACCATGCTATAACCTTGATGGGTACCTTGATAACTGCCTTAATTCCTGCATACTCCAAACTTACAGGAATATTGAAATTGTAGCAATTAACGACGGATCAAAAGATGGTACCGGCAAAACAATTGATACTTACGCCAGCTCTGATAAAAGGGTTTTAGCCCTGCACCTTGAAAACGGAGGGGTGGCCAGGGCCCGTAGAATTGCAATATCAAAATCATCGGGGCAGTTTTTTTTCTTTCTTGATGGAGATGACTCAATGCCCCTAAATACCATTGAGCTTTTAGTTAATGCAGCAGTTAAATCAGGGGCCGATATTGCCGTAGCCAACATGTTATGGGAAAAAAACAAAGGTTTTGAACTGGTTCCAAACCCTCTTATAGGAAAAATTGACCCATTAGGCTTTTTAAAGCGATTGGTAGGGGAAAGAGATTTTACTTTGGGGGCTAAATTATATGCCCGTAAATTGTTTACCGGTGACCTGGATTATTATGAAAACTTAAAGCGCGGCGAAGATGCTTTGCTATCAATGCAACTTATTAATAAATCTAATTTTGTTTACGGAATACCTGATGTTGCTTATTATTACCGTAACAGGTTAACTTCAATATCCAGGACTACCAACCCCGACACCAGCCATTTTCACCAGGTTTTTGAGGCAAGGTTTAAAATTGAGGAATATGCAGTTAAATGTGGGGTTGATAAAGTTAAGGACTTTGAACTGGGCCGGTATATTTGTTTTGCGCTGGTGGTTTATCTAACAAATACTGATCGTACAAAGCTCAGTAAAAATCTTATAAAGACTAAAATAAAGGAGTATTTAATTGAAAATCACGGTTTTAGAAAATATTATAAAGGTAGATTTAAGAAAAACTACTTTAGGCTTTATATGTATTATTACTTTTCATTACCTCATAAATTATTTTCAGTTTTTTACAGGATTTTTGGTAAATTTCTTAACTGATGAGGTTACTTTTTTCTAAATGCAATATAAAATCGGGTTATATATTTAATAATTTAAATGAGAATAGGCACCAATCCCCAAAAAGAAAAAATTGAAACCCTTGAGCATAAAAGGCACCGGGTTATTTTACCGTTCTGGATACCAAATGTTGATGATGAATATTTCAAAAATCAATCCGAGGTCCTTTATTGGTGCCTTAAATCCCTTACTGAAACAATTAACCCCTCTCAGACAAACGTAACCCTTATCAATAATAATTCATGTAACGAGGCATCAGTAGTAGCTGAAGAGTTTGTAAAAAATGGATTAATAGATAAATATGTAGTCAGGAACGGGAACCGTGGCAAACTTGAAGTAATTTTAGCAGAGGCCCGGTCATCATATGAAGATTATATAACGATTTCTGATGCCGATTTCCTGTTTTTTAATGGTTGGGAAGATGCCAATATTGAAGTGTTTGAAACTTTTAGTGGTGCCGGACTTGTAACCTGCTACCCTTGTCCGAATTTGGCAACCTACTATAACTCAGCCTGGCTTTGGAGTTTAAAAAGAAGGGCTGGCAAAATAGTAACTGACCATGAATTAAATCTTGTTGAAAAAGGGTTGGGTAACACCCCTGAGAATGGAATATTTACCGGCTTGGGGGTAAAACGTAAAACAACGTGGCGCCAAAAACAATATTATCTTAAAAGTGGAAATTTTAAAGCCTGTTTGGGAGCTACTCATGCACTTGCAACCATAAAACGTGATATTATCCAATTTCTGCCCTTAAAAAAGGTTGAGTATGTTTTTAAAAATGGGTATGAACATGATTATTTAGATTTTAAAGTCGAAAGAATGGGATACTACAGGTTGTCAACCATTAAATGTTATGCCTATCATATGGGCAATAGTATTCCTATAGAATTAACCGGTAATTACCAAACCGGAATTATCACCCAAAAGGTTTTTCCCGCTTATAAACCACGCAATGAGTTTTTAAATGGATTATTATATCGGTTATCGTCCCTATTAATGAGTTTATTTCGAAAAACCAGGATTTTGTAAATGGTAAAAAGCTATTGAAAAACAGACATTTGGTATTTATATTAAAAATCATAACGCTATGATGGGCCAAATATGTGAATTATTCAGGAAGATCTATGACAAGGTTTACTACCGTACCCGAAAGGTTGGCAATAGTTATGTAAGCGGTTATGTTAGAGGGATCAGGAATGTTAAAATGGAAGGCGAGAACCAGATAATTAACGGATGTAATTTCTTAGGTGAAATTGAATTGGGACTCAGGACTACCCTTGGTGTTAATAACTGGATTCATGGAACTGTTAAAATTGGAAGATATTGTCAGTTGGGGGCAGGGGTGGCCATCCACTCAAATAATCACCCAATTTCGTATCTATCAACCTATGTTGGTAGCAGCTTATTTGATGGGTATTTGAATCATAACAAAGGTTTTGGTAAAGTAACCATTGGACATGATGTTTGGGTAGGTCATAACGCTTTAATAATAGGAAACGTGAATATCGGTAACGGTGCTATAATAGCCGCAGGGGCCGTTGTAACAAAAAATGTAGAGCCATATACAATTGTAGGAGGAGTTCCGGCAAAGCCAATAAAAAAGCGATTTTCAGATAAAATCATTGCCGAAATAGAAGAATTAAAATGGTGGGAAAAATCAGATGAAGAAATTAAAAAAATTAAACCTTTGTTTTTTAAAGATTTGAGTAACGCCACTTCACTCTACGAGTAATTATTGAATTAATTGGATAAGAAACTAATTTTATAAAACCATCTCTGGAAATTTATATAGCTTGGTGAAGTTAAAATCGTGTAACATGAGAATAGGAGAGAGATTAATAGGGTCACAGTTTGAACCTCTGGTTATTGCCGAAATTGGTATTAACCATGAA
Organism: Marinilabiliaceae bacterium; assembly: GCA_037439945.1. Classification (GTDB taxonomy): domain Bacteria; phylum Bacteroidota; class Bacteroidia; order Bacteroidales; family Marinilabiliaceae; genus CALEUX01. The sequence goes on along the minus strand of JBBIVA010000053.1, from coordinate 18,813 downwards.
GGAAGTTTAAAAGTAGCAAAGGAAATGGTTGATGCTGCACAACGTGCCGGAGTGGAGGTAGTAAAACATCAAACCCATATTGTGGAAGATGAAATGGCTCCCGCAGCAAAAAAAGTGATTCCCGGCAATGCTGATGTTTCAATTTATGAAATAATGGAGCGATGTGCACTTAATGAAACCGATGAAATTGCACTAAAGGAGTACGTTGAATCAAAAGGAATGATTTTTATAAGTACACCATTTTCACGTGCCGCGGCCGACAGGTTAATAAAAATGGATGTTCCTGCATTTAAAATCGGCTCGGGGGAGTGTAATAATTATCCATTGCTGGAACATATAGCAGGGTTTGGAAAACCTGTAATCCTCAGCACAGGTATGAATACAATTGAAAGTATAAAAAAGGCAACATCAATTTTTGATAAACATAAAGTTGAATACGCCCTTTTGCATACTACCAATTTATATCCAACACCAAATCATCTGGTTAGGTTAGGGGCAATGGTTGAAATGGCAGATTCGTTTCCCGGTAAACCCTTTGGCTTGTCTGACCATACTTTAACAAACCATGCATGTTTGGGTGCGGTTGCACTTGGGGCATCAATATTGGAGCGCCACTTTACCGACCATATGCAGCGTACCGGTCCCGATATTGTTTGTTCAATGGATGAAATAGCTTGTAAAGAACTTATTGAAGGAAGTAAAATAATTTTTCAGCAACGTGGCGGAAAAAAGGAACCGGCAAGGGAAGAACAGGTAACTATCGACTTTGCTTTTGCCACAGTTTGTGCCATTAAACCTATAAAAAAAGGTGAAATTTTTACCATGGAAAATATTTGGGTAAAACGTCCCGGCACTGGTGAGATATTGGCCGAAAAATTCAACGAAATACTGGGAAAAAAATCAACAGGGAACATTAATGCAGGAGACCAGCTTAAATTCTCGGACGTGATGTAACCAACCAAAGCTTATTTATGTGCCCCCTTTTTTTAAGAGATGCTAGCTTTAATTAAAAAGTTATGTTTTTCCCTGCCAAAATCTTTTTTTACATATGAAGAAAATTGTTTTTTTAACCGGCACCCGTGCCGATTTCGGAAAATTGAAATCATTAATTAAGGTGGTTGAATCATCTGATAAGTTTGATTCTCACATATTTGTTACCGGTATGCATATGCACCGGAAATATGGCCTTACTGCAATCGAGGTTGAAAAATCAGGGTTTAAAAATATCTACAAATACTATAACTCTACGCACGAATCAACTATGGATTTAACACTGGCTAAAACCATTGAGGGCCTTTCAAATTTTATTCGTGAAGAAAAGCCCGATCTTATAGTTGTACATGGCGACCGCGTAGAAGCCCTGGCAGGCGCAATTGCAGGGGCCTTGAATAATATTCTGGTAGCACACATTGAAGGGGGTGAGGTTTCAGGAACAATTGATGAACTTATACGGCACTCTGTATCAAAAATGAGTCATGCTCATTTTGTCTCAAATGAACGGGCAAAACAGCGGCTAATTCAAATGGGGGAGCTAAGCGAAACAATTTTCACTATTGGGTCGCCTGATATTGATGTAATGTTCTCGAAAAATTTGCCAGGTATTGAAGATGTAAAAACTTATTACAATATCCCATTTAATGATTTTGGTGTGTTGATGTTTCACCCAATAACCACCGAAGTACAACAGATTGAAGGCTACGCAAGGGAACTTGTTAATGCTGCTGTAAATTCGGGACTAAACTATGTGGTGGTTTTCCCAAATAACGATTTGGGTTCTGATTTTATTCTTAAAGCTTTTGAAGAGTTTAAAAACAACCATAAATTCAGGGTTTTCCCATCTATCAGATTCGAGTATTTCCTGGTTTTACTCAAAAATGCCCGTTTCATAATTGGTAATTCAAGTGCCGGTATTCGGGAAGCGCCTTATTATGGGTTGCCTAGTATAAACATTGGTACCAGGCAAAACAACAGGGCTTTAAATAAAGGAATTATAAATTGCGGGTATAAACAATCCCAAATTGAAGATGCTATAAAAAAAGCTCTTGGTTTGAGTCATATTGATACTTCAGCTCAGTTTGGTGAAGGAAACAGCGCTGGTCTTTTTGCTGATACAATATTAAATGAATCCTTTTGGGAGATCCCTAAACAAAAGGTTTTTAAAGATATACTTCAACAGTAAACTATATTATAAATTAACACCCCTAAACAAATTATATTAGTAATGACAAAAAAGAGAGTAGCTGTTTTTCTTCCTGATGGAGTTGGAATAAGAAATTACCTGTTTTCAGATTTAATTGAAATTTTAAAAAACAAAAATGGTGAAGTTTTAATTTACCACAAAATTGGACAAACTGCCCTAAATGAAATAAGGCAGCTTCATAATTTTAATTTTGAGGCTTTTGAATTACCTCCATATAAAGAATCAGCATCCGAAAAATTTTTTAGGGAACTTGATTGTTTGGCGAGGCTTAAATTTTTTGAAAAAAAACTAAATAATGATACCATAACAACAAACTGGCGTCCGCCAAAAAGAAATAAAAAGCTGGTGTTTTTTTACTCACTGGTTGAGTTTTTTTCATTGTTTTTTAAATCATACAAAAATATCATCAAAATAAAAGGCTGGTATAAATTAATGGTTGGTAAATCAACCTATTATCAATCATTTAAAGATTTATTAATTTCAACAAAACCTGATGTAATACTTTGCACACACCAACGTTCAATATTGGCCTCGCCACTTTTTCAGGCAGCAGCATCGTTGGGTATTAAAACTGTAACAGCTGTTTACTCGTGGGATAATTTACCAAAGGCAAGAATGCCGCTTACGGCCGATAAATACTTTGTTTGGTCAGATTATATGAAAGACGAAATGGCACTTTATTATCCTGAAATATCAAGCGATGATGTAATTGTTACCGGTACCCCGCAGTTTGAGTTTTACAGGAAAAAAGAATTACTTCTTTCACGTGACGAGTTTTTTGGTAAGTATGGTTTTGATATTAAAAGGCCTGTAATATGTTATTCAGGAGGTGATACACTTACCAGTCCATTCGACCAGGTATATTTAAATGATTTGGCCGAAGCAATGCAGTTTTTTCCGGCAGAAGTGAGGCCCCAGATATTGTTTCGCCGATGCCCCGTAGATTGGAGTGCCCGTTTTGACGAGGTACTTAAGAAATTTCCGGACGATATTATATCAGTTGACCCATTATGGATTTTTGAAAAAAATGACAAGGAAGACTGGACCCTGACCTTTCCAAAATTTGATGATGTGGTTCTTCTGGTAAACGTTGCATATCATTGCGAACTGGTTTATAACGTAGGATCAACCATGGCACATGATTACAGCATGTTTGATAAGCCGGCCTGTTATATTAATTATGATCCCGTTGGTGTTGATAATTCATATTCTATTTATGAAATTTATAGATATCAGCACTTTAGAAGCATGCCATCTCAAAATGCAGTAGTGTGGATAATGTCTGTTGATGATATTAAGGAAAAGGTTAAGGACTCGCTTTTAAATAATCATAAATCGTCGGTTTACCGTAAAGAGTGGGTTGAGAAAGTTATTTTACACCCGGTGGAAAAGGCCTCCGAAAATATAGCCACTGAATTATTGAAGTAATTTCCTGCATTTAAAGTGATGTTAAAGCCAGTGTTGTTAAAAATTGATAGAAATTGCCTCGTAATAAATTACATGCATATTCAAACCGTTAACCGATAAATTGTAAAAAACCAAAGTTTTAATGAAGATATTAATTAAAGGAATTGGTTCCATTGGTAAGAGGCATTTAACCAATCTAATTCATTTGGGATATCACAATATTGTTCTGATAAGCTCAAAGTCTGAATTTGAATCAATCATTAATCAGTTACCCGTTTACACAAGCGTTGAACAAGCATGCAGGTATCATAGTTTTACACATGGCCTGATTTGTTCCCCAACAGCTGTGCACCATACCGACCTTGTGGCTTTTGTCAATGCCGGAATAAAAAAAATATACCTTGAAAAGCCGGTTAGCCATCAAAATTCAAATTTTGATTTTGTTAAGCCTTTTATAAGCGATGGCGGACAAATTTTTGTTGGATATGATTTACATTTCGACTCTGGAATGATTAAGGTACATGAACTTATAACAAAGGGTATTATAGGGAAGGTTCTGTCGGCAAATGCATTTGTAGGACAGTATTTGCCCGATTGGCGGCCATTTGAGGATCATCGAAAAGGTATGAGTGCTTCCATTGAAAAAGGGGGTGGCGTTATGCTCGATTTGGTTCACGAATTTGATTACCTGTGTCGTTTTTTTGGTGAGCCCGGTAAAGTTGCATCATTTTACCAGCACAATAAATCTCTCGAAATTGAAACAGAAGATGTTGCAGATGTCCTGATTAAGTTTAGCTCAGGAGTTACAGCTACAATTCATTTGGATTATCATCAGCCAAAACTTATCCGAAATTGCGTATTCACTGGTACTTATGGTACTATTATATGGGATTTGGCCGAAAAAAAGGTTAGTTGTATAAACTCATTAAAAGAAGTTATTGATTATGATTTTAGTCAATTTGACCGTAATGACAGGTTTGTTTCAATAATAAAAGCCTTTATGGATGGAGATCAAGACAACAGATTAACTGATTTTAACCAGGGATTAATTAGTCTTAAACTGGTTTTAGCTGCAAAAAAATCAAATGATTCAAACCTGGTAGTAAATTTTATGGATTTGAAATAATTAAATCAGCCCATCCTTAGTGAGTTATGAATTTTTAATCCAATTTTAATAAGTATCTGAATTTAATTAAAAATCAAAATTGTCCAATGATATTATCTACGATATGTTGCAGGGGAGGATCAAAGGGGGTTCCCAATAAAAATATCAGGCTTTTGGCAGGTAAACCATTAATAGTGCATACTATAGAACAGGCCAAAGAATGTAATCTTATTAATGACCTTATCATCTCTACCGATGATACGGTTATTGGTAACATTGCAATTGAAGCAGGTGCAAAAGTACCATTTTACAGGCCTGAACATTTAAGTAGCGACACAGCAAGCAAATGGCATGTTTTTATTCATGCACTTGAATTTTATGAAAAAACCAATGGGGTTACAGTTGACTACCTTGTTGATCTTGATGTAACAGTACCCCTTAAAACCTCCGATGATATAGCAAAAGCTATTCAAATGGCTTTGGATAATCCTGATGCCGATGTTGTTATTACAGGATATGAACCGGAGCGCAATCCTTATTTTAATATGATGGAAATTGGAAGCGATGGTTATGCCCGTATTGTTAAATCGATGGATAAACCAATTGTATGCAGGCAGGATGCACCAACGGTTTATGGATTAACTCCTGCTGCCTATGTAGTAAAACGTGAGGCTCTATACAAGTATGAGCATTGGAGTAAGGCAAAATGCATGATCAGTCCAATGCCACGAAACAGGGCAGTTGATATTGATACAATGCTCGATTTTGAGTTTATCGAGTTTTTAATGCAAAAAAAGTAATAATGAAGAACTAAATAATATGACTTCAATGACCAATCTTTTTGACTTAACAAACAGGGTTGCTATAATTACAGGTGGCGGAGGATTACTTGCTGCTGAACATGCAATAGCTATAATTGATTATGGTGCCAAAGTTGTTTTGGCCGACTATAATCAACCCGCGCTGGAGAAAGCAGCCGGTGTTTTAGCCGAAAAAAACTACACAGTTGAAACTTTTGTGGCAGATGTAACAAATAAAGAAAGCTGGGAAAATTTACTGCAATTTGTTATTAATAAGTTTGGACGAATTGATATTTTGGTGAATAACGCTGGGTTTACAAATCAAAGCAAATCAAAAAATTTTGATGCTGCATTTGAAAAATTTCCCTTGGAAGATTGGAATAATATTATGAACGTTAATTTAACCGGCACATTCCTGGGTTGCCAGGTAATTGGGAGCTATATGGTTGAACAAAAACGTGGTTCAATTATTAATATAGCATCACTTTATGGTGTAGTCAGTCCAAATCATAGAATATATCCGGGAACCGGAATTTCGCAACCTGTGGCCTATTCAGTTAGTAAGCACGGGGTTGTTTCATTAACCAAATACCTTGCAACCCTATGGGCCGATAAAGGTGTTAAGGTTAACGCACTTACCCCCGGTGGAATATGGAATGGACATCAGGGTTTATTTCTGGAACGTTTTGAACAATTAATACCTATAGGCAGAATGAGCGATAAAACGGAACTCAGGGGAGGTATTGTTTATTTGGCTTCTGACGCCAGCAGTCATGTAATTGGGCATAACCTTGTGGTTGATGGTGGCTGGACTGCCTGGTAATTTCTTTAATTATAATCGAACAATTTGCTATTTTATGTCAATTAAGGCTTGTATAATTTCATCCACAAAGGGCACAAAGGATTTCACTAAGGAACTTAATTTAGATATTAAATGACTATAGAAGAAGTCTTTAAAAAGATTTTAGACAGTTGTTTTCAGGTTCATACTGCACTTGGGGCGGGATTACTTGAAAGCGCATATGAAGAATGCCTGTATTATGAATTAATTCAAAATGGTTTAAAAGTTGAAAAGCAAAAGGCATTACCATTAGGTTACAAGGATATTAGACTTGAAGCCCGCTATAGAATTGATTTAATTGTTGAGAATAGCATTATGATAGAAATAAAGTCAGTGGATTTATTATCAGATGTTCATTTAGCACAAATTTTAACTTATTTAAAATTATCAAACTCCAAATTAGGTTTATTAGTAAATTACAAAGTACGACATTTGAAAGATGGCATAAAAAGAGTTATTTTATAATTTTTCCTTTGTGTGCCTTTGTGTTTTACTTTGAGTGCCTTTGCGGTTTTGATAGTTTTTTAAACTTTTAATTTTCGATTAAATAAAAACAAATTGATAAAAAATATTTTAGTATGAGTGCCAACGAAGTTCTGGTTAGCGTAATAATGACAACCTATAACCACCAGGCCTACATTGAGAAGGCAATTAATGGTGTGCTGATGCAAAAGTTTGATTTAGGATTGGAATTAATAATTTCTAATGACTGCTCAACTGATAACACCCACCAGGTTATTAGCGATTGTATAGAAAAATATGATGGGCCGCACATTATAAGATATGAAAATCAAAAAACCAACCTCGGGTATGCAAAAAATCTATCATCAACTTTCAGAATGTGTAAAGGTAAGTATATTGCGGTTTGCGAAGGTGATGATTATTGGATTGATGATTTAAAAGTACAAAAGCAGGTTCAGGTATTTGAAAATAATCCGGATGTAGGTCTGGTTTATACTCATGTTAAACTGCTTGATAATGAAACACAAACAATAATTGGCGTAAGTAATAAATTTGTTGCTGGCAAAAATGATGTGATACCCGAATTACTTAAATCAAAATATATTGAATTTTGTAGCACAATGTTCGATTCTGTTAAATTATTTAACGCCCTTGATATACTAAAAAACGATTTTCAGGATAAAACTATGATGATGGGTGATACAAGGCTTGTATTGGAAATTGCTCAAAAATCAGAAATAGGAATAGTAAATGAATGTACAGCTGTTTATAGAATTGTTGCAGGAAGTATTTCCCATACAACTAATGTGAGTAAATTCCTGGCTGCTTTGGGTGATACCTATAGGTTGCGTTACAATTTTGTAAAACGTTATAATTTGAATAGTAAACTGCTGGGAATACCATTATGCAATTATAACAGGGCCCTTATTTTTAAAATGTACAATCTCAGAAGTTTTGGTAAAGTTTATGAAATTGCCGGGGCATTGAAAATTAAAGAGCTGTTTAAATATTGCAGTTTTAAAACTTTTATTGTTAAAATGAACCCGAGGGTTTTGGCCATTTTATTTGTTTCATTAACGGGTTTGGCATCTCTTAAAAATATTGTGAAGGGAAATTAATATTGGTAATGTAATAACCTTTTTTTATAAAATGCATATCTGTTTTATATCTTATGAATATCCTTTATGGGCCACCGGCGGAATAGGAAGTTTTATACAAACTCTTGGCCGTATATTGGTTAAAAAGGGCCATAAGGTTACAGTGGTGGGTATTGGCGAAGGTAAACATGAAATGACAATGGTTGATGAAGGAGTTGAATTGTTTAGGTTACCTGCTCCTTCTGTTTTACCAAAAGGGAAATTTCTGGAAAATGCAATTAGGATTCGAAGCAAAATTAAACAGGTTAACAGGCAAACGCAAATCGATGTGCTTGAAACACCAGAGTGGGGATTAGCTTTTATGCCCCAAAAAACTACTTATAAAAAAGTAATCAGGATGCACGGTGGCCATCATTTTTTTGCCAAAAGTGAAAATCGGAAAATAAATAAATGGAAAGCATTTCAGGAAAAAAGGTCGTATGCAAATGCTGATTATCTGGTGGCTGTATCAAATTTTGTTGGCCAGGAAACATCACGTCTTTTGGGACTAAAAAAAAGGTACGAGGTAATTTATAATTTCGTTGATGTAAATAAATTCAGCCAAACAAAATGGATTGAAACTAAAAAAGGGCAACTCCTTTTTTTAGGAACTGTTTGTGAAAAGAAGGGAGTGGGCAAACTAATTGATAGCCTTCCTTATATTGTTGAAAAACACCCTGATATTAAACTTAAAATAGTGGGGAGGGATTTAATAAGCAGGTTTACCGGTGAATCCTATACAAAGAAAATGCTTGGGCAAATACCGGATTCGCTTAAATCTGTTGTTGATTTCATTGGCCCGGTTAAGCATAATGAAGTCCCAAAATGGATAAGCGAAAGTGAAATTGTTGTTCTGCCATCATTTATGGAAGCAATGCCTATAGCTTGGCTTGAAGTCCTGGCCATGGGAAAACCATTGGTGGCAAGTAATCTTGGTCCGGGCCCTGAAGCTGTTACACACGGTGAAACAGGGTTGCTTTGTAATCCATATAATCCAATGGATATTGCCGAAAAAGTGAATTTCTTAATTGAAAACCCTGATAAAGCTGAAAAAATTGGTAATAATGCACATAATTTTGCCTTGGAAAATTTTAATTTTGAGAAGCTTGTTGATATTAATATCGATTTTTTTGAAAGGATTTGTAAAGAAAGAAAGTAAATTATGTAATAATGATAAATATAATAAATACTAAAAGGGGCTACCTTACATTGATTATAATCCATTTAGCTGTCGGGGTAATGTTTAAATTCTCAAACAGTCTGGTTGCCATGGTGTTCCCTGTTGTTTTTGTTATAATGTTTATTGATGTTATTTATAGCCTCGACAGAAATAACAGGGCTGGGTTTTATGCTTTGTACCTAATGGGGTTTGAAATGGTTTACAGGATGGCCGGGGCCCCATATTCCTGGGAGCTGGGTAAATATGTTTCTATAATATTGTTGGTTACAGGCTTAATAATGAGTAAAAGAAAATATATTGCCTGGCATTTTGTTTTCCTTTTAATTTTATTGGTTCCTGCCTTTTTCCTTGCTGAAAGTGGCTATTCAGGTTCACTGCGGAGTATGATTCTTTTTAATGCATCAGGCCCCCTAAGCCTTGTATTTGCAGGGTTATACTTTTATAAACGCTCATTTTTTGAAGATGAGTATTTCAGGCAGCTTAGGTTTGCTATACTTCCGGCATTTACAATGGTGGCCGCTTTAACTGTTAAAGCTAGTATAGCCGATCTTGAATTTACCAGCCTTCAATCATCAGCTGAAGCAGCCGGAGGATTTGGTCCAAACCAGGTTTCAACTGTTTTGGGATGGTTCATATTATTGGCCATGCTTTTTAAAATTAATGGAAAAATTATTACACCATATGCATGGATGGATTGGGTTTTACTTTTTTATCTTATACTTAGGGCATTATTAACATTTTCAAGGGGTGGTGTTTTGGGAAGTGTACTGGCCCTTATGGCCGCAATAGCAGTTTTGTATTTTTCATTTACAACATTCAGGTTAAAGGCCAGAAAAGCATTTCCCTATATAATATTGGGAATAATATTTTTTGCCGGAATATTTATTTACGCAAATAAACTCACCAACAATTTCCTGCTTTACAGGTATCAGGGTAAGGAAACCGTTGAAGTTTTAACAGGCCAATCAATGGGCGACAGAAGCCTGCTTACGGGTAGGGAACAATTGTTAAAGGCAGATTTTAATACTTTCTTAAAAAATCCTTTGTTGGGAGTTGGTTTTGGCATGGGGCAGGGCCACAGGTCAAGGGCTTTTGGCGAAGCTGCCGCATCACATACTGAATATACACGATTTTTATCGGAACACGGTTTGCTTGGTTTGATTTTTATGTTATTTGGAATGATAATAATTCCAATAAAGTTTTTTTATAACACCCGGCATCCCGTTACAAGGTGTTTTTTTATTGCATTTTATTTTTTGAGCATGTTTACGATGTTTCATGCAGCAATGCGGCTGGCATTGCCGGGAATGGTTTTTGGGGCAGCCTTCATGCGGGTTAATTCTAATGAACCCTAAGGCCAGCCTTCCGAATCTTCTTTAAATGAAAATTAAAACAAGTAAGTTCTTAATTGTTTCGGCCGTAATCCATAAAAGGGTCAATGATAAATATGCCGGTTATACACCCTATATCCGAGAAATGAATCTTTGGTTAAAGTACGTTGAAAAAGTAAGGGTTATTGCCCCTGTTAATAATAACCCAGTTGACCCATTGGAAACTTTTTATAATCACCCCGGATTACATTTTGTTTCGGTTCCGGCAATGGATTTTACAAGCGTAATAAAAGCCCTGAAATCTTTCTTTTTCATTCCACTTATAATTTTCAGAATTATTCAGGGAATGATATGGGCATCTCATATTCACCTTAGATGCCCAGCTAATATGGGATTACTGGGAGCTTTTGCACAAATATTATTTCCTTTTAAATATAAAACTGTTAAATACGCCAATAATTGGGATTGGAATAGCTCCCAACCATTAAGTTACCGTATTCAGCAACGAATATTACGAAACACATTTATAACCAAAAATACCAGGGTTCTTGTTTATGGGGATTGGAATGAGAAAAGCTCTAATATTTATCCATTCTTTACAGCATCTTATACTAATGAAAATAAGGTTGATACTCCCATTCGTGAAATAAAAACCCAAACTAAAGATTTAAGGCTTTTATTTGTAGGTACACTAACTGATAACAAACGGCCGCTTGAGTGTATAAAAACTATCGAAATACTAAACCGGAAAGGGATTAAAACAACTTTGGATTTAATAGGTGACGGGTTTCAAAGAACTTACCTTGAAGAGTATGTTTTAAAAAATTCATTAAATAACATTGTAAAATTTCACGGAAAAAAGGGCCCTGGTGATGTAACAGGTTTTTTCAGGAATTCACATATCCTGATTATTCTGTCTAAATCTGAAGGGTGGCCAAAAGTTGTAGCTGAATCAATGTGGTGGGGTTGCCTACCAGTTACAACCAACGTGTCATGTGTTAGCCAAATGGTTGGAAATATGGAAAGGGGAATTTTGGTAAACCCCGAACCTGAAATTGTAGCCGAAAGTATTGTTGAACTTTTGAAAAAACCCGGAAAGTATGCTGAAATGTGCCAGGCTGCCATGGAATGGTCAAGGGAATATACTCTTGAAAAATTCGAAGATGAAATTGTTAAGCTTTTAAATAACAAATGATAAGGGTTCTATCAATAATTGATTCCCTGATTGCGGCTGGTGCTGAAAGGATGGCGGTTAATATTGCCAATGGTTTGGCTTTGAATAATGTTGAAAGCCATTTGTGTGCAACGCATTATGGAGGCCCGTTGGAAGATTTCATTAATCATTCAGTTAAGTTTATTATTTTAAATAAAAGAAATGCTCTCGACTTAAAGGCGTTTTTCCGTTTATTGAAGTATGTCAGAAAAAATAAAATTAATATTATCCATGCTCATTCATCATCAATATTCTGGGCGGTATTAGTGAAAATGTTGACCCCTAAACTAAAAGTTGTCTGGCACGACCATTTTGGTTTTAGTGAACAACTTAATAAAAGGCCTTCATTTTTATTAGGTTTGATTTCAAGGCATTTTGATCATACCTTTGCAGTTAATGGCAAATTGCTCAATTTCGCACAAAAGAACCTTAGAGTAGGAACCGCGAAAAGTTCTTTTTTACCCAATTTTGCCGATTTAAAGTTTAGTAATATGGAGGTAATTCCAGATATTCCAAATATTGAAGCCACACCTAAAATAATTTGCCTGGCAAATTTACGCCATCAAAAAGATCATCATAATTTGCTGGATGCATTTAAAATTGTTCAGGCAAAATATTTGCGGGCACAGCTTTATTTGGTTGGAGGTCATTTTAACGACGACTATTATCACGGAATATCCCAAAGGATAAAATCTGATTTAATTCTGAAGGATCGTGTACATATTTTAGGTTCAAGAAATGATGTGGCGCCAATTTTGAGTGCCTGTGATATTGGCGTACTTTCTTCAGTTTCCGAGGGCTTGCCGGTATCACTGCTGGAGTATGGTTTGGCAGGGCTACCCGTGGTTTGCACACAAGTAGGAGAATGTTCCTATGTTTTGGATAACGGAAATTGCGGACGCCTGGTTGAACCAGAAAATTATATTGAATTGGCAAATGCAATAATTGAATTGCTGGATAATCCTGATAAGGCAAAGAGTTTAGGTAACAGTTTAAAGGAACGTATAAACTCGGTTTTTTCAATTCATGGTGCAGTAACTCAAATTTTGAATGTTTATAATAAAATCATGTACCGTGCCAATTAAAAAAAATAAAATTTTGTTCGTTGGTCCTTTTGCGCCTCCTTTTAATGGTGATGGTGTAAAAAACAGCATTTTAAGGGAAGGTTTCGAAAAAGAAGGATACCAAAATTTTGAATGGTTTGATACCAAAACCCCAAAGTGCTTATTTCCCTTTATGGTTCTAAAATTGGTGTGGAAAGTTATTATAACCAGGCAAATTATTCTTTCCCTTAATATTAAAGGACGTTTTTTTATTATTCCCTTCTTTTGGGTTTTCAGGCGGGTTATTAAAAAGCACGGGGCATTATTTGTTATAGGGGGTTCTTTTGATAAACAGTTATACCGGTTAACCGTATTTCTTCGGTACCCTTTTTTGTTAATGCTCAGGAGCCTGGATGGAATTTTTGTTGAGTCTGAATCACTAAAAAAAGGTATTGAAAAGTTTGGCCTTAAAAATACCATCATTGTTTATAATCCAAGAAAAGACAGTGGGGATACATGGAACCTGACCAATAAAAATCGTAATAAAATTGTATTTGTTTCCCGGGTTACCGAAACCAAAGGGGTAACAGTATTAATAGAATCAGTTAGGGCTGTTGCTGCAAAAGGGCATAATATTTCACTTGATATTTTTGGGCCTGTGGATACAGCATATAACAGTAAATTTCAAAAATTAATTGAAGCTTCATCAGGAATTGTTAAGTATAAAGGGGTTATTAAACCTGAGGAAGTTCAGCCTATGTTGGTTAATTACCACTTTAAAGTCCTTCCAACTTTTCATTCAGGTGAAGGTTTACCCGGAGTTCTGGTTGAAGCCGGAATGGCTGGGGTACCTATAATTATTACACGTTACAATGCCCTTCCCGAATATTTTGAAGATAAAATAAGTGCTGTTTTTGTTGAACCCAAGGATGTAAATGGGTTAACATGTGCCATTGTTGAGCTATTAAGTAATGATGAGCTTGCCATTAGAGTTAGTGATGAAATAAAGCTCGTGGCAAAACCATTTAGATTAGATTTTATTATCAAACAATCTGTTGAAATTTTAGAATCAAAAGGCTGGAAGCTTACAAAATAATTCTTTTTTTCTTAAGACTGGTTATTAAATGGATTTTTTCACTGTTTTATCAATTCTCGGGTTTCCTGTTAAACAGGCATCAGGAAAATTTAAAGAGATTAAAAGCTCATATAATCAACCGGGGTGGATTGAATCCCAAAAGTGGAAAATATTTGATTTTCATTACAATAATAATGGTTCTTATCGCAATTTTGTTGGCAAATACCCCAAATCATGGGATGATGTGCCGGTATTGGATAAAAGTAAGTTTAGAGATTTTGGTATTGGGTTACTTCCCGATTCAAAAAATGCGACAAAATACTATAATAAGCGCACATCAGGCTCAACAGGAAATCCTTTTAGTTTTAATGTCGATTACCTTACCCATACTTTAACCTGGATGTTATTATCCGACAGGTACAACTCAGCAGGGATTACTTTAAATCAGCTGCAGGCAAGGTTTTATGGCACTCCTTTGTCATTTAAATCAAAAATGGTCGAAAAATCAAAGGATCTGCTGTCAAACAGGGTTAGGTTTAACACCTATAATGTATCTGATGATAATCTTGAAAAATGGATTAAAATATTTTCAGAAAAACCTTTTAGGTATATTTATGGTTATTCCCACCCCATTAGGATGCTGGCAAAGTACTTAGCCAAAAAAAATATTATACTCAAATCAATTTGTCCAACTCTTGTAACCTGTATTGTAACATCTGAAATGTGTAGTGATGATGAACAGGAGTTAATTGAAAAAACATTTGGGGTGCCGGTTTTTAATGAATATGGTTCATCAGAATTTGGGATTATTGGTTTTGGCGCGAATGGCAAATGGATTTTGTCCGATGAATTGATTTATACCCAAATATTGGATGATGATGGAAGGGACAGCCAAAACTCAGTTCCCGGAAATGTTACAGTTACTTCTTTGTTTTGTAAAGGAACTCCATTAATAAAATATAATATTGGCGATTTGGCGACTATTGTAAATAGTAACGAGGGAAGGTTTCTCACAGATTTACAGGGTAGGGTTGAAGAGTCGGCAATACTCCCGTCAGGCAGGAAAGTTGCTGGCGATTCTGTGTTCTTCTATGTTTTTAAGGAGTTTACAAAACAGTGTAATATTATTAAAGAGTATAAGGTTGCTCAGTTATCTACAACTCACTTTAAAATTGAAATTATTGCAGAGCGTGATTTAGATAACAGGGAATTGGCAATACTTCGAAAACTGGCAACAGGTTTCTTGGAACCAGGTGTTGAAATTAATATCAACAGGGTTATTGTAATTGAAAGGACCCGGTCAGGAAAGTTTAAACAGTTCTCAAGACAATTTTAATAAAAGAAACCAATCAGGTTTTAAAATGGGTATTACCTTGGGAATAGGCTATGTGTTTAACAGGGCCTGGTTTGACAAACAGAATGGAGAAAGGCTTTACATTAGGCAGCTCAACAAATAACGGTAAAACCGGGTGTTTGTCAGGGGTTTTCTTAACCTTAAGTTATTACTTATAATGAGAGTTTTATTTTTTTATCAATATTTTGGGACTCCAAAGGGAAAATGGAGTACCCGCGTATATGAACTTACCAGGAGGTGGGTAAATCAGGGACATCACGTTACAGTTGTAACTTCACCCTACGATAAATCAGATATTGAAATTAACAAACTTGTTGAAAGGTTAAAAATTGATGGTATTAATTTAATAGTAATAAATTCTGGTGATTCAAATCGTTTCTCTTTTATTAAACGTATCTGGCGTTTTATTCTCTTTTCAAAACTATCTCTTTACTATGCTTTAACTGAGCCTTTCGATGTGGCAGTTGCAAGTTCCGGACCCATTACTGTTGGTTTGCCCGTTTTATTTGCCAGATGGTTAAGACGCAAACCTTTTGTATTTGAAGTAAGGGATTTATGGCCCAGGGGTGCAATGGAAATGGGATTGCTAAATAACAAACTATTACAAAAATTTGCCCTTTGGGTTGAAAAATTATGTTACCGCAACGCAGCAATAGTGGTTGGATGCTCAAAAGGAATGACGGATGACATAAACCAAAGATTCCCTGGTATAAAAACAGAGATAATCTCAAATGCTGCTGATATTGAATTGTTTGGTAGTTATTATGACGGAGTTAAATTGTCTGTAAATATTTCTGAACCCTTTTATTTCGTTTATGCCGGTTCACTTGGAGCTATGGATGATGTGTTGAGCATCTTAAAAGCTGCCCTGATTTTGAAAAACAAGGGTGTTAAAAATATTTCAATTATTATTATTGGTGATGGGGCCGAAAGGGAAATGTTATCCGGTTTTGCCATGTTGCATAATCTGGAAAACGTGAAATTTATTGGATTAATCCCCAAAAATGATGTTGTTGGCTGGCTGAACAAAGCGGTGGCCACCTTTGTTTGTTTTAAGCCTGTTCCAGTTTTAAATACCGTTTCCCCCAACAAAATGTTCGATTCTTTTGCAGCAGGCGTGCCAATAATACAAAATACAACAGGGTGGATTATGGAACTTGTTACCCAAAATAAGTGTGGAATAAATGTACAGCCTGGTAACTTTAATGAAATGGCAGAAGCTATTGAAATTCTTACAAAAAAACCTGAAATACAAAAAGAATATGCTGCAAATGCCAAAAGGCTGGCTTTAAATGTGTTTGACCGGAATAAACTGGCTGCCCGTTATCTTGATATTTTAAAACAGGTTGCAAATCAATAAAACTAAATGATTTTATTTTATGGGTTCAATGTTAATAACAGGTGCCTCTGGATTTGTAGGTAAATATGTTTATGATTTTTTTAAATCTGAATTTAAAATCACAACTGTAGGATTGGCTCCTACTGATAATTATATATGTGATTTATCTGTGCAAGTCCCTGTTTTTCAGGATGATTACGAAAATGTCATTCATCTTGCAGGTTTGGCCCATAAAGTTCCTAAAAGCGAGAGTGAGAAACAGGCTTTTTTTGATGTGAACTGCAATGGATTAACCAATCTGTTAACGGCTTTAAATAATCAAGGGAGAATTCCCAGGAGGTTTGTTTTATTTAGTAGTGTAGCAGTTTATGGGCTTGACTATGGGCATTTAATAAATGAAATGGCCCAACATAATGCCACTGATGCTTACGGGAAAAGTAAGTCAATGGCTGAAAATATCCTTATTGACTGGGGTAAAATTAATAAGGTGGCAATAACCATATTACGGCCACCTTTAATAGTTGGCAAAGATGCCCCCGGAAACCTTGGGGATATGGTAAATGCAATAAAGAGAGGTTTATATTTCAATGTAAAAAATGGTAAAGCGCGCAGATCAATGGTTTTAGCCGATGATATTCCTCCATTTATACAACTGGTATGGAACAAGGGTGGAATATACCATTTAACTGATGGACACAACCCTTCATTTAAAGAATTATCATTGGCAATTACCAGTAAACTAGGTAAAAGGAGCGTAATAAACCTGCCATACTTTTTAGTTTATTTTGTAGCTTTGGCATTCGACTTATTAAGTTTTCTGGTGCGGGTTAAAATGCCCTTATCAGTTCTGAAACTTCGCAAATTAACACAGTCTTACACATTTGATGACTCACTGGCAAGAAGTATGGGTTGGGAAAGTACAAGTGTTATTTCAGTTACCCAAAGATGGGTTTGTTAGAAAAATTGGAACTGTTCAAACATTATTTTCAATCGTTCTAAATCTCATGTAATGAATGATTTATTTGTAATATTGCTTCTGTTAATTGGTTGCATCTCATTATTAAAACTATATTTTAAAGTTGCAGTAAAATACCGGATTCTGGATATCCCTAACAACAGGTCGTCACACCTATATTATACAATACGTGGGGGCGGAATTATATTTTTACCTGGAATTGTTTCTGGATTTATCTGGAGTGGCAATTTTTTTCATGTTTTGATTTTTATAGGGCTTTTCGCAATGGCATTGGTCAGTTTTTTGGATGATATTAAGGGACTTTCTGCCTCGGTAAGGTTTGTTATTCATATTATATCGGCAACATTACTGGTAATTCATTTCTGGCATCAAAATGACTCAATCCTGCTATCATTTTTGTTGATAATTGGAACAGTTGTTTTTGTGAATGGATTTAATTTTATGGATGGGATTAATGGAATTACCGGTATTTACAGTATGGTAGTTTTATTTTCAATTTTTCTGACTTCAATTTTTGTTGTTGAAATTTTTGACTTCAGGATAATTTTAGGAGCGTTTATAGCATTAGCAGTTTTTGGGTATTATAATTTCCGGAAAAAAGCAAAATGTTTTGCAGGTGATGTAGGTTCTGTTACAATGGCTTTTTTTATCATATTTTTATTGGCAGAATTGGTTATTTGTACCGGGCAATATTATTACCTCCTTTTTGTTAGTGTTTATATTATTGACTTTGGGGTAACTGTTATACATCGTATAATCCTTGGTGAAAAAATTTCCCAACCCCACCGTAAACATTTATATCAATTACTGGTTAACGAAAAGAAAATCAATCATATGAAAGTGGCAGGTTTATATGGTATAATACAATTAATTGTTAATGTTTTGCTGGTTTTGGTTTTGTATTATTCACAAAATCAACATACACCTTATTTAATGTCGGGTATTTTTCTGTTAATACTGGTGGTTATTTATCTTTATTATCGAAACTCGTACTTTCATCTTCACCAAAGCAATGTATTGCCAAAATAACACATTAAAACACTAATGGTTAAGTTTGTGAAACGAAATTAATTTAGGTTACAATATACATTAAGCACATTTATTTTTTAGGATATTCGTAACTGGCCAGTATAAAAGGGATTAGTGTTTATAGCATAATCCCTTTTTTAGTTAATTACCTCATTCAGGATTTCAATAATACCCATATTGGTTATTATAAAATTGGGATTTAATTAATAGAAGTTAACAATAGTGGTTAATTATATAACTTCCAGATATATTTATCCCGGATTAGTAATTAGAAAGGCAATGAACTAATGACTTAGCCGGGATTAACCCTACCGAATAGTCG
>JBBIVA010000052.1:0-23361 GCA_037439945.1 Marinilabiliaceae bacterium | reverse complement strand
TAAAAATCAATTAAACATTTAAAGTTATAAAAAGTACAACCAAACATTACAATAATATGTTATGCATGTTATAAAGAAAATTGCATAATGAACAAAAGGGTACTATTACTGGTAAATGTTGGCACTGCCAATAAACCTGAAAAAAAAGATGTTAAACGTTACCTAACCCAATTTTTGAACGATGCAAGGGTAATTGACCTTCCGTGGTTAATACGGAAAATTTTAGTTAACCTCATAATTATTCCGTTTAGGGCCGGAAAATCAACCGCGTTATATAAAAGATTGTGGAACAGTGAAGGCTCGCCCTTGCTTGTGAATTTAAACAAGCTTGTTGAAAAAATACAAATAAGGCTTGAGGATAAATATAGGGTGATTGGCGCAATGAGATATGGCAACCCATCCCTTATTAATGTTTTGAAAAAGCTTGAAAAGGAAAATATTGATCATATAACGGTTTTACCATTGTTTCCTCAATATGCATCATCAACAACAGGCTCAGTAATTGAAAATTTCTTTAAAATAACAGGTAAATGGAATAATATCCCGGCAATTCGTATAGTTGGTCAGTTTTATTATCACTCTTCCTTTATCGGTTCATTTGTTAAACGAATTGCAGTTTTCAAACCTGATACATTCGATCATATAATATTTTCATATCATGGATTGCCTTTAAGCCAAATTGATAAGGTACACCCGATGGTAAAAAGTAATAAATGCGATTGTGATAAACAAATGCCACCACACGGTTCTAATTGTTACCGGGCAACTTGTTTTGAAACGTCACGTTTACTTATTGGCAAACTTAACATTAATAGCGAAAAGACTACTGTTGCGTTTCAATCCAGGTTTTCAAAAAACTGGCTTAATCCTTTTACAGATGAGGTTATTGTTAATTTGGCCAAAAAAGGGTTTAAAAGGATTTTAGTTGTTTCACCCTCTTTTGTGGCCGATTGTCTTGAAACCATAGTTGAAGTAAATGATTATAAAACTTTGTTTAAAAAGTATGGAGGAGAGGAAATGGTTCTGGTTCCCAGCCTTAACGATGACGATTTGTGGGCTGACGGTATTGTTAATATTTTGGATAGTTAACCTATATTAATCAATAGGAGGCGAAGTATGAGCCGAACAATTTGATTTTATTGGGATAATCCCGATTTAGTGATTGGTTCAATTCCAAATCTTTGGAGTTGATTACAAGCTCTAAATCGATTACGCATTTTAAAATGCGTAATTTGGGTTAAACCCATATTTGGGAATAAAAAAGGTCGTTGGACTAATTATTACCAACGACCTTTAGCTGCGGTTTACTATAATTCTAGCGGTTATAAACTTTCTCAACAACTACATGTCCGTTCTCAAACGTTTTATGTATAAGAATTATTCCTTTGTGGTTTTTATTAACCTGTTGTCCATATATTGAATAATATTTTTCAGAAACAACCATTCCGCTTTCTATAATTTTATGTTCATTAATTGATGATGGTATTTCAATAAATTCATATGGGCCAATATCGGGAGCATTTCCACTAAATTCCAAACCAACATCAGCACCTGCATTTATAAGGTCGCTTGTTGCCAACAATTTCCACATTGTTAAATCAGGCAAACTTCCATCACTTTTGCGCTGAGCCGACATTTGCTCGTAAAAGTTATTGAAATTTTCATAATCAGCCGAGTTGGCTGTTACTCCACTATCCCAACTATTGTGTGAAATGTTTTTTGTTGTGGCATTTAAGTTTGTAGGCGTTGTACCCACTACAACCGTGTTTTTAATGGTTAGCAAGTTCACAGGGTTTGTACTGCCAAAACTTATATTAGTACCATTACTGGTAGCAGCACAATTGTATAATGTTACATTTCCACGGTTACTGTTATGGTCAAACCCTCTTACCCTGTTTCCAACTGCTATACAGCGTGTAAGTGTTGCGTTGTGTTTTAAAAGTTTGTCATCGCTGCCACCGGTTTTAAAGCCATTCCCATCGCCGGTTCCGGCAACTCCCAACTTATTATAACCATTTTGAAATACCCAGCAATCTTCATAGTAAGTTGTAATATTGTCTGCTCCCCTTAAATATCCATCAAAACCGTCATCAAGGTTTCGCCATGCCCTGCAACCTTTAAATTTATTAAAATTTCCTACACCCAGCTTTGGGGCAAAACCATCTGCGTTTTCATTGGTTGCATCAGCATTAAAATATGAGTCGCAATTTAACACCAAATTGTTTGATGAACCGTTGTCAATTTGCAAACCGCTATCATTGCATTCGTAAAAATTACAATGTTCAACAATGTTGTTATGGCCATTTGATATTAAAAGGCCATTATCGCCGGCTGCATAAAAATCAATTCCCTTAATGTGCCAGAAACTGCCACTCAACTGCATACCCCTGGCCGATGAATTGTTTCTTGTTTGCCCCGAAAAGTCAAAAACAGGACGAGCCCCTTCAACAGCGTATAATTTAATCCGGTTTGCACTATTTCCAGATCTGGATGTACTAATCCCCGGATGAGTTGAAATTGCATAATTGCCTGCTGTTACCCAAATTATATCTCCGGCAGAGGCAGCGCTAATAGCACTTTTCAATTCTGTAACATTGGTTACAGTATATTCAATTGCATACAAACCATAATTAAACAATAGAAGGGTTATTAATAAGTAAACTTTTCTCATACCGTTATTATTTTAATTCTACATCACAAAAAAAGTATGTAAAATTATATTATAATACGATTAATGAATTTAAAAGTTAATAAAACAATGTGTGGTAATTTGATGTATTTTATGGGATGAAATCTTCTGGTTTTTTTGCAAGTACATGTAAATTAATATTGGTACAATTTTCATAACTGTTGATATAATTTCAATAAATTTTTGCTGATTGTTTTTTTTTGGTTCCTGGAGAATTTTTAAAAGACGCACTTAAGTAGTAAAGTTTAAATATTTAATAGGGGTACTCAAGGTTTAAAAATTGAGTTTAATAACAATATTTTGGGTGGGTAATAAAATCTGGTTCATCACTAAAAAGTTTGTATAAAACCGGATCTTTTAAAACATCTGAAAACAACATAGGTACATTGTTAATAAGGATATGGTTGTTTATTAATCTTACGCCGTGGCTGTAATCAACATACCAATCAACAGGTCCGGTATAAACAGGCTGAATTGGCTTTCCATGCCGGCCAGCTTTTTTCTCTTGTCTCTAAATAAACTGTGACCAACTTTGGGCCATTTGCATTTTTTCGTAAAAAACGGGTCTGGGCTCCTATATGTTGTAAATTATAATGCCAGTCTTCATTATTGTTTATTCTTTTACCAAAGGTATGTTCAATTGCATTGCCATTAGGCAATGCATAAAATACAATCAATACTTTACTTTTTTTTGTAATACCTAATGGCGCATTTATTAATATTCTGGTGTTTTGGTTTTTGTTTTCAATAACCATTTGCTGCTCATTGGAATAAGGAGATATTTTGAACCCCGGTAAGGTCTGTCCCAATACCAAGTTGCTTATTGTAAATAATATAAAAGTTAAAGGTGTAATTTTCATTTAAGTTTACTTTGGTATTTTAAACGAACAACCATAAATACCATAACCAAGCACCGGATGATTTTTTAAAAGTGGGGATTTAACCATCAATAACCTGCTGCCTGCCCGTCTTTTCGCGATTCCGATGCTCCATAAAACACTTTGTTAACAGGGTCGTATTTAATGGCCTGGTAACCTCCATAGTTCCCCACATCAAAACTTATTTTGTGGCCACGCTGCATAAGTTCTCTTATAACCTCGTATGAAAACCCTGTTTCGAGACATAATATTCCTCCATCATTCATTTTTTCACCTGTTGGCTCAGATGACCCGGTATGTAAAATTCGGGGGGCATCACCTGCTTCCTGAATGTTCATGCCAAAATCCACAATATTAACTATTATCTGCACATGCCCCTGTGGTTGAGTAGCACCGCCCATAACTCCAAAACTAAGAAATGGTTCTCCGTTTTTTGTTACAAAGGCAGGTATTATGGTATGAAATGGTCGTTTGCAGGGGGCGTATGTGTTAAATTCACCTTCTGCGAGTGTGAACATTTCACCTCTGTTCTGTAAAATAAAGCCAAGTCCTTCGGGGGTACATCCTGATCCCATACCTCTGTAATTACTTTGAATCAGTGATATCATATTTCCATCCTTGTCAGAAACGGTAAGATAAACAGTATCACCATGTTTAAGGGCAGGATTGCCGTGGTCGTAACTTCGGGCGGCCCTGTTGGTTTTTATTAATTTATTACGCTCAATGGCATATTCTTTCGATATTAATCTGTCAACCGGTATTTTGTTAAAATCAGGGTCGGCATAAAATTTTGCCCTGTCTTCAAAAGCCAGCTTTTTTGCCTCAGTAAAAATATGAATGTAACCGGCACTGCCGTAGCCCATTGATTTTATATCGTATTGCTCAAGAATATTCAACATTTGTAGTGCTGCAATCCCCTGGCCGTTTGGGGGTAATTCCCAAACATCGTATCCCCGGTAGTTGGTTGATACCGGGTCAATCCAATCTGATTTATGCTGGGCCAAATCGTCATAACTTAAAAAACCACCTGCTTCTTTCATATAACGATCAATGGTTTTGGCTATTTCTCCTTTATAAAATGCATCTCTGCCTCCTTCAGCAATTTTTTTTAGGGTTGATGCCAGATAAGGATTTTTAAATATTTCCCCCTTTTCAGGGGCTCGACCATTAATTGTAAAGGTTTCTTCAAAGTTTTTGAATTGTTTTAAAACCGGTACGCTCCGTTGCCAATAATGTGCAATAAGTTCACTGACCGGAAATCCGTTTTCTGCATATCGAATTGCCGGCTCAAGGTTTTCCTTCATTTTTAGTTTACCAAATTTTTTATGAAGTTCAAACCAACCATCAACGCATCCGGGCACGGAAACAGGAAGAGGTCCCAAAGCCGGAATTTTTTCAATTCCATTGTTTTTAAAATAGTCATAGGTTAACGATTTTGGAGAACGGCCACTGGCGTTTAATCCGTAAAGTTTTTTTTCCTTTGCGCTCCAAACAATAGCGAATAAATCGCCACCAATTCCACAGCCTGTTGGTTCAACCAGGCTCAATACCGCGTTTGCCGCTATTGCAGCATCGATTGCGCTACCCCCTTTTTTTAAAATATCAAGGGCTGCCTGTGTAGCCAGCGGCTGACTAGTAGCTACCATTCCATTTTGGGCAATTACTTCTGATCGGGTGGCAAATTCGCGACCTGTGATTCTGTCCTGGGCAACCAATATGGTTACTAATGTTAAACCTAAAATAGTAATAATGGTTTTCATGCTGAAATTTGTTGTTTAGGCAATTAAATTACTAAAACAGATTTAATTATTAAGATAAAACAGCCCAGACTTTTACACTGGGCTATTTTGGTTTAATTACTTTATCAATTTAAGGTTCCTATAACTCTGTAACAGATAGAATGGCATTGTTTTTACCACCTGTTATATCTACCCTGAAAACATATTTTTTACCTGGTGTAAGGGTTTGGCCTGAAACAATTCCAAGGTTACCCGGATCGCGGCCATTGGTCCCATTACCAACAAGTATTAATGAACTTGTTGTAGAAAGGGAATTATGAGTATATTCACCTCCCCATCCTTTCTGGTGGAAAAACTTAAAGTTTATACTGTTTGATTTTATTGATTCTCCGGCAACCACTGTAACCTGATATTTTTTTGCCTCATATTGTGCCATGCATAGTGCATTATCGGGATTCCAGCCTACTTCATTCATTAGCGATGGTTTCCCTATATCAGTACCAATAATCCACAAAGCGCCTGAACCATCAGGCTGAAGGGTAGCAAGGTTACTGCCACTCATGGCTTCAAAAATAAAATAGTTACGTCTGAAATTTGCAGTAACCCTGTATTTACCGGTAACAGGTTTAAAAGTAAAGGTCCCATCCTGATTATTTTTTATATAATCATCATCAATCCACCAGTCGTTTAAATTTGCAATTCCAGTTACTTCAATAGTCTGATTTTTAGTTAAATTAATTTCAACCTTATAGTTGTCATCATTTATTAAACTCATTTCGGTACCGGCAAACTTTAAAGTAATGAAAGGTGATGCAGAATAATTTAGCGTGTTAAACATTATAGAATATGTTCCGGCAGTTGCATTTGAAAATGGGATGGTTGTCATTGCCCCCTCCTTAATTGAACCGTTTACCCATCCAAAAGTGACTTCATTGCCCTGAGCCGTAATAACCGGTGTTTTTATATAACCCTTCACTTTTTGAGGAAAATCGTTTGTGGCAGCATATTGATACAAACCGGTACGGGGCATATTGTAATTTCCTGTTTCGGTTACAAGGGTTAAATAGGGATAATCAGGTCTGGTAAGCGGTAAATTAAACGATTCTTCTTCAATTGCAAATCGAATGTTTTGAAGTACAAACTTAATTGTGGCCGTGGCATTAGGAATATTTTGGTAGTATGGAACAAATATTTTACCACTGTATTGCCCGTAAGTTTTTGTTCTGATTACCGTTTCCGATACCTTTTCATCGCCAAAAAATATTTGGGCCTTTAGTGTTGATAGGGGCACTTCAACATCAGAAACAATAGCTGTGAATGATATACTATCACCAAAATGGGCAGCATTTACTTCGCTGTTTATGGTTAAAATTGGCTGCCCTTCTGATTCTTTTTCAATTTCACAGGCAGTTAAACCAACTAGCCCGATAAAAATTCCAAGGTAAAAGAAATATCGTGTCATATTGTTAAAATTTTTATGTTAATTTTTATTCCACCTGTATGAAATTACCGACTTTGCCGGCACCTGATATGAGAAGTGATTAACACCGTCACTAATTGTGACAGACTTAGTTTCGTTTGTATCGTTTTGAAGAACAAGAGCGTAGCTTCCATCGATATTTTTAAAAGCTGAATAAATAATACCATTTTCACTGTACCCGTTAGCCTTAATGCGTTTGGCCAGGGGTTTAACAACTGATGATAGGTGCCCTATGATGTAATAATGTGAGTTACGTGTAATTGTCGTGTAATTACCGGCATTAATATCAACGGCTCCATAGCAGGTCTGACAGCCTCCATGCCGGTTGGGCCCCCTGTTTGAATCGAGCATAAGGTTCCAAACAATTACGGCTTTGCACCAATTGTTAACAGTGCCAAGTGCCACTTCGGTCATGTCATCCATCAAACGTGTTGCTAAATTTTGGCCATCATTCCAGGTACCAATTGATGTTTCAGTGAATATTAGTTCCTTGTCAGGTGCCTGGTTGCGAATATTGACAAGTTCCATTTTATTGCCCCCATAATTGTGATATGCAGCACCAGTTATATATTGGCTGGCAACAGCATCTTCATAAATTTTTACAGGATAATTAAACTGGTCACTCATATTATCATAGTTGTAATTGTGATCGAACACATAAATCTTTGTTCCTAATCCGGCCTCAGCTAATTTTGGACCAAGTACCTTAACAAAATCTAGTTGCTCTTTCCAACCCATAAACAAAGATGCTGAGTTTCCACGGTTAAGGGGTTCATTTTGTGGTGTTATTGCTGTGATATGAATGCCAAATTTTGCAAAGGCTTTTATCCATTTCACAAAATAAGTGGCATAGTCATTATAATATGCCGGGTTTAAATGGCCGCCTGTCCATGAGTTGTATGGTTGGAGGTCTGTTAAATTGTTAACCTTCATCCAGTGGGGGCTGGTCCATGGAGATCCCAGTATTTTAATTGTGGGATTAATTTCCAGTATTTCCTTTAATATGGGAATTACATAATTTAGTTCTTCATTTTGAAGACTGAAGTTTTCAATTCCTTTAGTATCACAACAGGTATATTCACTTAATGAAAAATCTGAGCATCCTATTGAAATACGTATATAACTGTATCCCATTCCGTTTTCATGCGAAAAAGTTTCTGTTAAGAATTTGGTCCGGTTAGCCTGGGTCATTTTCAGGAGGTTGTAACATGTTGAACCTGTTACAGCAGCTCCAAATCCATCCATCTCCTGATATTGTGTTGACCCATCAAGAGTAATGGTATTGGGAGACATATTAGTTTTTGTGCTGTAGTTCACGGCAAGCTTTTTAAAGTTATATGCCCGGTTAGCCGTTGTTAAATAAATTGTTACATCCCCTGTAATTTCGCCCGGTATTTCAGTTTCTTTCTTATCGTTATTGTCGTTGCAGGATCCGCATGAAATAAAAATAAGGCTTATTATAATTGATAAATACTTGTGAATCATTTTCTTTATTTTTTGTCAACCTTTATAAAATAGCTGGTTTTTGTAAAACGTCAATGCTTTTTAAAACTTCCATAACAGAAATATTCTGATTTATAATTTCTGTTATGGAAGTTAGGTGGAATTGTGTAGAACTAGTATCCCGGATTTTGAACCAGATTGGTGTTTTCATCAAGAACTGTTTGCGGTATGGGCAGAAGTTCTGAATTCTCGCTATAGGGCCTTAAATGTTTTAACCTTCCGCTATCACGTGAATTAAGGCTATTCATAACTTCCTGTAATTTACCGTTTCTTATAAGGTCAAATAATCTTTGTCCTTCAAATGCAAGTTCAAGGCGGCGTTCTTTTAAAACTGCATCAATCATTTGTCCTTGTGATGCCCTAACCGAAGATGGCAATACCGGGAGGTTGACCCTTTGTCTTATTTGATCAACAATATCGGCGGCAGTGTTTAGGTTGTTTGCCCCGCCTTTCCATGAAAGGGCCTCAGCTTTTAAAAGAAGTATATCGGCCAGTCTAAGCCTTATTATGCTACTGTTGGCTGAACGGCATTTGTACATGAAGGCATAATTGTCTGCCGGGTAATAATTACTCCAACCAGCCTGATAGAATACTATTGATTGGTTGAAACGGATATTGTCTTTTTCTGATTGAAAAGCCTGTATCAGATCACGTGAAGGGGTAACCCATTTTGCCCATGTAAATTGAGAGTTCCAGTTAAGTAAATCACGACCGAACATCCAGGTTACCCAGTTGCCCCCACCTGTAAAGAAATGGGCTTCAAGTATTGATTCAGAAGTATTTCTGGCTTTTACGTCAGTGCCCGCATCATTCATACCGAATAACAATGAATAATCGGTAACTAGTGTAAAACCATCTGCAATTACTGAGTCACAATATGCAATAACCTTGGTATAATCGCGATTGGGTTTTTCGGCAAAGGCTTTTGCAAGTAATGCACGTGCAACTGCTTTCGACAACCTTGTTTTGTCGCCACCGGCCGGCGGAGCATGAGGAACCGCCGTGGTCAGGTCTAAAACAATTTGCTTATAAGCCTCCTCAGGAGTGTTTTGTTTTGGAAAATATAGAGGGTAAACCTCGGTAATATTACTTGCTGTTATATCTCCTGCCTCCTTGTTAATTACAGGAAAATTTCCCCAGAACCTGACCATGTTGAGCATTATCATAGCTCTGAATATTTTTGCTTCAGCTTTCCATTGAGCCCTCTCGGAGGTTCCAAAAGTAACATCGGGAACAAGGTCAATATTATCTATAATTGTGTTGGCCCTTGCTATATCAGACAGGTAACTGTTCCAGTCCCTGGTTATAACACTATTTCCTCCATCCAGGGAATTGTTTTCCACTGGAACTACTTCGGCTCCGGTGGTACCGGCGTAGGCGTTGTCTGAGCGAACTTCGGTAATTAAAAGGTAATCAAGGTACCAATGTTCCTGGTTTTTAAAAGCATTGTACATGCTTTCATATTGGGTAAGCATTTCACCCCGGGTTTTAAACTTTATTCTATCGCCCGATCCTTCATTTGATCCCAGAATTACTTCTGAAAACTCAGATATGGGGTCTTTATCCAATGAGCAGGATATTGTTGTCATTATTAATAAGACCCCAAGACTTTTGGCTATATATTTTAACTTCATAATAGTATAAATTAAAATTCAACATTTAAACCAAACACAAAAGAGCGTGTTTGCGGATAGGTTCCCCAGTCAATTCCCTGGATGGCACCGTTATTCCCATACTGGTTAACTTCGGGGTCCATACCTGAATAGTTTGTCCAGGTAATCAGATTAGTGGCAGTTACATATGGCTGAACCCTTGTAATGCCCCATTTAGTTAGCAGTTGGCTTTTAACGTTGTAAGCAAGTGAAATATCCTTAACTCTCAGGTAAGTTCCATCCTCTACAAAATATGATGATGTTTTCATATCAAATCCTGCTTTAGGGATACTTGTTATCTGGCCGGGAATTTTCCAGCGGTTTAATACTTTGGCCGACTGATTTTTAGCATCATACATACCCTCTGTTTCTATACGCGATGCATTAAAAATGTCATTTCCAACGCTTCCCTGCAAAAGAATATTTAATGAAAATCCTTTGTAGTTAATATTGTTGGTTAACCCAAAAGTAAAATCGGGATTTGGATCACCAATATAAGTCCTGTCGGAGCTTGAAACAATGCCATCTTTGTTAACATCTCTATAAATTAACTCCCCGGTTTCCGGATCAACACCATCGCTAATATAGCCGTAAAAACCACTCAAAGGCTGTCCTGGCTCATTGCGAACTACAAACTCATTCAGAAAATCACTGGTGCGCGCCCCATAGTATATTTTGGTAAGCTCCAGGCTGGTTAATTTATTTCGATTAAATGAAATATTAAAGTCGGTACTCCACGAAAATTTTTTCCCTGTAAAGTTTCGGGAGTTTACTATAAATTCAAATCCCGAATTGGTCATTTCTCCTTCATTCCGGATAATTGAATTGGCTGCTGCTGCCCCCACAGGAAGTGATACATTCACCAACATATCAGTTGTTTTCTTATAATACCAGTCTGCCCCAATTGTAATACGGTTTTTAAATGCAATTAAATCCACTCCAATATTGGTTTGGGTTGTGGTTTCCCAGGTTAAATCTGTATTTCGTAAACTGTATTGTGTAAGGGTTACGGTTGCATTTTCTTTTCCGGTTTCCCACCAGTTCTGACGGGTAATGTTATACCTTTCGAGATAGGAATAATCTCCAAGGCCCGATTGATTTCCGGTTTGTCCCCAACTACCCCTTATTTTCAAATCGTTAACCCATGTTGCATTTTCAAGAAACGATTCTGAAGACAACCTCCAGGCTGCTGAAACTGAAGGAAAATACCCCCAACGGTGATCCGGATGAAGTTTGGATGAGCCATCGGCACGCATATTCATAGTAACCAGGTATTTGCTATCGTAGTTGTAGGCCATCCTTCCAATATATGACATTATTGACCAATCAGCTTCAAAAGTTCCGTTTCCCTGTAATATTTTATTGGCAGCATTTAATGTTTTTATACTACCATCAATGTAATGCGATGCTGATTGATAGCTTTGCGACCATTTTGATGTTGTACCCGAACTACCAGCCATAATATGGAAGTTATGACTGTTATAGGAGGTGTTGTATGTTAAAATATTATCAAATATCATTACTGTTCCCAATGATCTGTTATCGCTTCCCTGCCCGTATTGTGAACGTCCCCAGGATGTTTTAACAGGATCAAGAAATGATGTGTTATGATTATAGGCACGATCAAGCGTTAAAGTTGATTTTAATTTTAAGTTTTCAAAAAATTGAATTTCTGCTTCCCCCGTTGCCAACAACCGATGGTTATTATTTCTGTTGTCCTCACTTCTGGACATGTTTTCAACAGGATGGGTAATATTAACACCGTAAAAGTTTGCATAATATTGACCGGGGTTTTCATCATTCCAAACAGGAGCATAAGTAGGTGTATTAATTACTGATAAAATTACCCCTGCACGGTTTGAGCCCTGTCCGGAAATAATACCATTTCCCGAATAATCAGAATATGAAATATTACCGCCTATATTTAACCAGGGCCGGATTTGGTTTTTAATATTGGCTTTTAAATTGTAACGCTCAAAAAAGGCAACTTTAATAATCCCATTTTCGCGGGTATAGCCACCTGAAAGGTAATATTTCATTTTATCGTTACCATCAGAAACTGATAATTGGTAGTTTTCAGTTACAGCTGTTTGGTATGTTTCTTCATACCAATCAGTTTGGTCGGTTATTTCTGATGGTAAAGCTATGTTTGATCCCAAATCACTTAACAACTCTCGATACTGTGATACATTAAGTGGTTTGATCTTATTAGCAAGATTGGTAACTCCAAGGTGTCCGTTGAATGTAATAACAGCCTTATCCCTGGTGCCACCCTTGGTAGTAATAATTACAACACCATTTGCTGCCCTTGATCCATAAATTGCTGCTGATGAAGCATCTTTTAAAATTTGCAGACTCTCAATGTCGTTGGATGAGAGATACGAAATGTCAGTCATGGGAACTCCGTCAACAACATATAAAGGATCGTTGCTCCCATTCAAAGAAGTTGTACCACGTACTCTAATAACCATTCCTGCATCGGGCGAACCATTGGGTTTTATTACCGAAACCCCTGCAGCACGTCCCTGAATTGCCTGGGCTACATTTGTTATGGGCTTCTGATCAAGTTCTTTTGTAGAAACAGTTGATATGGATGTAGTTACATCCCTTTTTCGAACCGAACCATAACCTATTACAATTAGTTCATCAAGAACAGATACTTCTTCACGCAGGTTTATGTCAATAACCTGCTGCCCATTTATGGGAATTTCAATAGTCTCCATCCCAATAAAAGAAAAAACAAGAGAGCTTGTTGATGCTGCAATGATTGAGTATTTACCGTTTACATCGGTAATAACCCCTGATGCTGTACCTTTTATTAAAATTGAAGCGCCGGGCAATGGTTCTCCTGACGAATCTGAAACTGTACCACGAACCTGGATTTCCTGGGCTGAAACAGTTAGGGATACCCCTAACAATAAGCATGTAATAATTATTCCCCATAAATAATTACCTGAAAACATTTTTTTTTTCATCCGTTTATAATTTTTTGATTAAGGTCGGATGGAACTCGCATGATGAATCTTCATCCGTATTTTTATTTTGCGAATCATGCTCGTTTCATCATAATTGTGAACTTTAGTTTTTTGGTAAGGATGTTTTTATAATCTCTAAAAAAAAATGACCAAATGTTAACAAAAGTCAAAATTAAGAAGAGTGAAAGGGGAGTACAATTTCATATAGATAAAAAGTGGAATTCTGAATGCCAAAAAAGTTTGATATACATTGAAAATCAGATAGTAAAATAAAATCGATGCTATTAAAAAAGTGGATGTTTCAAAATGAAACCAGAATAGCAAAATCGGTGTTTTTTGAGATGTAAAAATGTACTTTATTAAAAAATAACTAAATGTTAAATTTGCCGGAACTTAAAAAATATCGGCTTTTAACAGATATTATTCAGGGGTTTAATCATAAAACAGGAAAAGTGTTTTCGCCAGGGTAAATTGTCTTTATATTGATAATTAAGGCTTGAACTTCAACCGAAGAGAGTTATAAATTAATATTTTACTTGTTTGGCTATATGATTCAAAATTATACACCTCCAATTTTGGCCACGAAGTCTTCAAGGTCGTTTCGGGGAACAGCTGATTTATTCTTTATTTTTGCCCTGTAGTTATAAATTGTATTAACCGAATACCTTAGTAACCCGGCAATTTTTGAGCTATCGGTTATACCCAGGCGTATTAATGCAAAAATTCTTAATTCAGTGTTTAGTAGCTCGCCAAATTTTAATTCAATACGTTCTTCTGGTAATAGCAATGCATTAAATTCTTCAACAAAGTTTGGGTAAAGATGTAAAAAAGTATTATCAAAGTTGTTATAAAAATCTTTAACCTCTTTATCAATTAATGCTGTTGATTTTGTATATGCCAATAGCTGAGCCACCTGGCCTTTTGTTATTTCCTTGCTTACAGTATTTTTTAATGTTTCTATTTTATCAATATATGATGAACATATGCTAAGGTATAAGCCGATGTACTCCTCTTTAACCCTGTTGGATTCGGAAAGAGTTTCATTTAAAAGTTTTAACTTGTCGTTGGCCTGATTTAAATCCTGATTTAAATTCTGAAGTTTATTGTTGGCATCCTTTAGGTGATTTTGGGCTAAAGACAAAACCTTTTTTTGTCGTAAAATTATCCATAAGGTTGTAATGGAAAAAACTGATAATACTGTTGCCAATATAAGGTAAAAACGAAGTTTGTTTTTCTGTGTTTCACTACGAACCTGGTAGGCCCTGTCAATAATTGGTTGCACTTCGGAAACCTGTATGCTTCGTAGTTTGGCATTATATAAATTAGCATCTTCAAGGGCATATCGTATATATTCATATGCCCGGTCAATATCACCTTCATGATAAAGCTGATTAGCTAAAAGGGTTAATGAAGCATTGTCTTTAATACCATGGCGAATATCTGAAAGTGCTGATAATATCAGATATTTTTTTCGTAGCCCTTCTTCTCCGTTTAATTTGTAACTCAGTGAACGATGAAAGGCAATTAATCCGTATAGTTGATTTTCGGGCGATATTTTTTCCAGTCGTCTTGTATTAATATTAAGGGCCTCAAGAATATTACCTGAATCTCTAAGTTGGGTCTCAAGTATACTGAGATATTGTTCTGAGTTATGGTCCAGTGTACGCACCAATGAATCCTTATAATAATTTGCCATATGGTCATAGGCTCTTGCAGCGGTCTTTGATCTGGAATAAAATGCCATTTCTCCGTAGGCGTGATCGTAGGCAAGATAATAATTGATAATAAGCGTTTTATCAAGTGTCTTACGATTAATAGAATCAAGAATATCTGTAGCTTCTTTATACATTCCATTTGAAGAAAGTAAATATGCCATCATTATTTGTGTATCATTAATCAACCTTAATTCTCCAATTTGTTTGGCAAGTTCCAGATTTTTCTCCAGGTATAGAATTGCTGAATCTGATGTATATGGCTGATATTCTTTAATTAAGTCAAGGTTATATGAATATTTTGAATAATTATTATCGGCATTTTTTAGTAACTCCTTTAAGTGATTTATACGCTCCTCCCTTATAGCCATTAAAGTTTGCCTGGTTACCAATGATTGGTCTAGTTTTTTAAATAAAGAATTTAAATCCTGTGTAAATGCCTGGTTCAAAAAACAGTATAGTATAAATAGAAGAGTGGCAGATTTTTTCATAAATCAATAATTACCAAAATTTTAACCAAATATATTAAAAAGATTGATTGGGAATTAAATTAAGGCTGCGTAATAAATTCTGGTTTATTTAAAATCATTCTAAAAAAGCATTGTGTTTTTGAAAACATTTTATAAATTTGCAACATGGTTGCAAAAATGAATATAGTCCATGAATTGTTAAAAAGTAAGAACCTGAATGTTACTGAAATCAGGCGTAGGGTAATAGTTTCATTGTTGCAACCCGGAAAAGCCCTAACACACAAGGAAATTGAAGAGTCGCTCGAAAGGGATTTGGGACCGGTTGACAGGGTAACTTTATACCGTACTATCCGTGTTTTACTTGAGAAAGGTATTATTCATCAAATTCCTATTGATGCACAACAGGTTAAATATAAATTGGCCGATGGTCAAAAAAAAAGTGATCATCCTCATTTTCTGTGTTCCAGTTGCGATAGGTTGGTTTGCATGCCGCAGTTAAATATTAAACAGGAAATGTTACCCTTTGGGTTTACCATTCAGTCTGTAAGCCTGGTTATTGAAGGTGTTTGTCCTAATTGCACTACAGATAATAATCAAAATATATAATAATGAAAGGTATAATAAGGTATTTCAATATTTTATTTGTTAGCACAATGGTTTTTACCGGTTGTGCAAATAGGGCTGAAAAGGCCAACATTGTATCAGTAAGTATTTTGCCACAGAAATATTTCGTAGATAAGTTAACTGGTAATGCTTTGGAAGTTAATGTTATGATTCCGCCCGGTGCAGGTCATGCCACATATTCACCTACTCCATTGCAGTTTAAGAAATTGTCGGATTCAAAGCTTTATATCCGTATAGGTTACCTAGGGTATGAGCAAGCATGGATTCATCGACTTAAGGAATTAAACCCGGCTATGGAGGACCTTAACCTTTCAAACAAAACTGAGCTTATTCGGGGAGAAGAAATTGTACACGGCGACCATGTTCACGAAGGGGGCATAGATCCGCATATATGGTTGTCCCCTTTGGTAATGAAGGAATTACTGGCTGAAATGAAAAATTCCCTGATTAACAATTTTCCTCAATTAAAGGATTCAATCGAGGCCAATTATAAATTGCTTATGGTTGAAGTTGATAATATTCACCAAAGGCTGAGCAATCTTTCCGGAATTCTTACAAGTAAAAAGTTTTTAATTTTTCATCCGGCAATGACCTATCTGGCGCGTGATTACGGATTTGAGCAAATAGCAATTGAGCAGGATGGCAAAGAACCTTCACCCGCACTGCTGGCTGAAACCATACAATATGCCAGGGACCATAATATTAGGGTAATTTTTATCCAAAAGGAATATGATATCCGTAATGCTCAGTTGGTTAGCAAAGAAACCGGAATTGGACTGGTCCAGGTTGATTATTTAGAATACAACTGGACTGAAATGATGAACCGGATAATTGACAAACTTCAGGAAAGCCTTAAATGAATTCACCCATTGCAAAACTTAATGGAATTTATGCCGGTTATAACAACGAGCCGGTAATACGAAGTATTTATTTAGATGTTCATGCCAATGATTTTATTGGGGTTATTGGACCAAATGGAGGAGGTAAAACAACCCTTATTAAAGTTCTTTTAGGAATACTAAAACCATATAAAGGATCAGTGGAATTCCCTTCTGGAAAAATTAAAATTGGCTATTTACCGCAAGCCAGCCAAATTGATAAGAGTTTTCCAATTAGCGTTAAGGAGGTGGTTCAGTCAGGGTTGAAGCCGGCAAAAAGTTGGAATCCTGTGCTATCGCCCAATCAAAAGCAAAAGGTTATTAAATTGTTAAACGAAAGCGGATTGCAGCCTTTTGCCAAAAGGCCGATAGGGTCTTTAAGTGGTGGCCAGTTGCAGCGTGTACTCCTTTGTCGGGCCATAGTTAATGAACCAGATTTATTAGTTCTGGATGAACCCAATACATTTGTTGATAAAACTTTTGAGCATGAGTTTTATCAATGGTTACAACAATTAAATAAAAGAATGGCTGTTATTTTGGTTTCGCACGATATAGGGACTATATTATCCCTGGTTAAAACTATTGCCTGTGTAAATGGTGATTTGCATTATCACCCGTCAAACGCAATTTCTGCCGGGCTTTTGAAAGTTTATAATTGTCCGGTTGATTTAATTGCGCACAGACCAATACTACACAGGGTTTTAAATAAGCATTAATATATGACTGGGTTATTAGAGATTTTTAAGTACAGTTTTTTTCAAAACGCTATTTTGGCAGCACTGTTAACGAGTGTTTTAGCAGGTGTGGTGGGAACTTATATAGTGTCGCGAAAAATAGTATTTATAACTGATGGTATTACCCATGCATCCTTTGGTGGAATTGGTCTGGCTTATTTTTTAGGTGCTAACCCATTTTTTGGGGCTGCCTTTTTTGCCGTTCTTTCTGCTATTGGAATAGAATGGGTTTCCCATAAAGGTAAACTTCGTGAAGATAGTGCTATAGCTATTATTTGGTCGCTTGGGATGGCATTGGGAATTATTTTTGTTTTTATAACACCCGGATATACTCCTGATTTAATGAGCTTTTTGTTTGGCAGTATTCTTTCTGTAGGTTATATTGATTTAATTGTGATGCTGGTTTTAACTGTTATCACAGCCATATTTATGACCGTTTTTTTTCGCCCGGTTTTATATTCTGCTTTCGATCCGGAGTTTTCTAAAATTATGGGTGTAGCGGTTGAATTTTTCCGGTATATGATGTCGTTATTAATTGCCATGGCCATTGTTGTAAGTATCAGGAGTATGGGTATAATCCTGGTTTTGAGCTTATTTACAATTCCCCAGGCCACAGCAATGCTGTTTACTCTTAGTTTTCAACGAATTGTTATTATTTCGATGGTATTTGGGCTTACTGGTTCTTTAGCCGGGTTGTTTTCTGCTTATTTATTAAACATACCCTCAGGGGCTGCCATTATATTTTCCCTCACCATTCAGTACCTGGTATTAAAATTGGTTTTCTGGATAAAAAGCAAATCAATTCGTAATTAAAAACTATGCAAGTGATCCAATCAATTTGCCGGTTCTGTTTTTAATAACATAATGGCTTCCGCCATTATCATGTCTATTGGAGATGTAATTTTTATGTTTTCACGGTCACCTTCAACCAGTTTAATTTTGTAACCTGCTGATTCAACAACTGATGCATCATCGGTAAATGTTTTGTTGAAAGGTTGGTTGTAACACTTTTTCAATAAACTTGTTTCAAATACCTGGGGAGTTTGTACTACCCGAAATTCATCACGTTTACAAGCTTCACTATTATTGGCTGAAACATGTCTTATTGATTCAACCATCTCAATTACAGGGATAGATGCACCGGTTTCTCTGGCAGCCTTAAAGCAAGCCTTAATTGTATCAATTGAAACAAAAGGGCGAACCCCATCATGCACAGCTGTAATACCGCTTTTTTCTATACTTTTTAACCCATTATTTACACTTTCAAATCTGCTGCTTCCACCCTTTACAATTTTATGAGAAACCGAATATGAATGATTTAAACATAATTGATTCCAATAATCAATTTGATTTGCTGGCAATACCAGAATAACGGATATTTCAGGATTGTAAATAACAAACTGATTTATAGTATGCATTAAAACCGGGAGGCCGCATAAGGGCAGGAATTGTTTTGGCGTACCACTTGCCATTCTTAATCCCTGCCCTCCTGCAACTATTATAACATGCTCCTGCATATATGTTTAAATTCTCAAAAATGTATTAAGTATGAGTTTAAGCCCAAATTAATCAATAGGAGGCGAAGTACGAGCCGAACTATTTGATTTAATTGGGATAATCCCGATTTAGTGATTGTTCCAATTCCAAATATTTGGAATTGATTACAAGCACTTTATCGATTACGCATTTTCTAATGCGTAATTTGGGTTAAAAGTGTGTAAACCCTTAGGTTATTTCAGGTACTTATATCTTTTTATACTCTTCTTTGGTGTTTTTTCAAACTCCTCGGGGAATAAAATAATTTTTGATATTGCCATAAAAGCAGGTAAATGAACATTTACTTCACCCCTTATTTTTTGAAGTTTTTCCTCAATATCCTTGTTGGTAAACTTGAGGTTTTCACATGCTTCATAATCAGGATAAACCAACGCCTCTATTTTTCCGTTATTTTCGCGGACAAGGCACTCCTGAACAAATTCATGATTATTTAAAACTGCCTCAATCTCTTCGGGGTAAATGTTCTGACCTGATGGTCCGAGTATCATGTTTTTACTACGGCCTTTTATGTAAATAAAGTTGTCCTTGTCAGTTACTCCTAAATCCCCGGTATGCAACCAACCATCATCACAGAAAATATCTTTTGTAGCTGATTCATTTTTGTAATAGCCAAGCATCAGGTTGTCACCTTTTACCTGAATTTCACCAACAACATTATAGGGGTCGCTGCTGTCAATGCGCACACTCATTCGGTGAACAATGCTGCCGGCTGAGAAAATCCTTGTTGTTTGCCATGGTTCGTAACTTATAAGTGGACCGCATTCTGTCATACCATATCCAACTGTAAGCGGGAATTTAATTTTTCTTAAAAAGGTTTCAACATCTTTGTTTAATGCTGCTCCACCTACAATCATTTCTTTGAAATTTCCACCAAAAACAGCAATTAACTTGTTTCTTATTTTGTTGTGGATAAGAGTATTGGCAACCGGCAGTTTTAATAGGGTTTTTAATCCCGGACTTTCAATTTTTGGTAAAATCATTCTCTTGAAAATTTTCTCAAGA
This sequence comes from Marinilabiliaceae bacterium, assembly GCA_037439945.1. Classification (GTDB taxonomy): domain Bacteria; phylum Bacteroidota; class Bacteroidia; order Bacteroidales; family Marinilabiliaceae; genus CALEUX01. The sequence continues at coordinate 3,468 of JBBIVA010000052.1, read as the reverse complement.
ATAAGCGGCACAGAAAGTATCAGGTCGGGTTTTACTTCTCTGAATGCCTCAGTTATTACCTGGGGCGTTGGTGTGCGTGTTAGGAAAGTTATGTGGCAGCCTATTATAAACGGCCATAAAAATTCGAATAAACAACCATAAGCATGTGCCAGGGGTAAAAATGAAACTATCCGGTTGCCTGCAACAAGGTCGAATGTATCAACAGCATATTGAACGTTTGACCATATACTGCGGTGGGGTAATAAAACACCTTTTGAAAAGCCTGATGTACCTGATGTATACGATAGCACCATAACTTCTTCAGACCCAAGTTTAGGGAATTTCAGCCTGCTGACATCAAAATTCCCACCTCCCTCATCAGTTTTATGCCTGGCCTTTTCCAGGGCTTTTTTTAATTTATCGTGATGGTCAACAATCGGACTAAAACCATTTATTGAAACAATACCCTTAACATGAGGGATTTGTGTATCATCAATCTTATCAAACATTAATTCGGTGGTTAAAAGCAAAACCGAATCGGAATGATTTACTATATGATGAATGTCGTTTGAAAGAAAGTCAGGAAGAATAGGCACAACAACAGCTCCATAAGTGATTGTTCCTAAATATGCTACAGCCCAGTTTGACATGTTACGCCCGATGAGTGCAACTTTATCACCTTTTTTTATGCCAGCTTCATGAAAAAACTGGTGCAGAAAATATATAGATTTTCCTACCTCACGGAAAGAAAAACCTTGACCCTGATAGTCCTGAAAAGCAGGCGAGTCGGGATGTTTCTTTATTACATCCTCTACCAGACTTAAATATCCATTTTCAGTCATTTTGTTTTTTATTTAGTTAATAAAACCTGTAACAAAGGGGTGATAAAAATTCATTATTTTTTTCATATTTCAAAGTGTTTCTTTATTTGTGGTGTTGAATTTTTAGATAACCGATTGAATTACAGATGTAAGTCGAGATAGGTATTTGTATTTATTTTTTAAATAACAGGGGGACAACAGTAAAAATTTAATGTATAAAAAAAAAAGGAATAATCAGGTTTATAAAAAAATTAACCACCTGGAATTCTTTAAGTATATAATTATAAAAATATTACAGTTTGCTATTATCTGATTTTAACCGGGTAATTAAATTAAATTTAACTCTTTTAGTATAATCCACTATCAGTTATATCAATTTTTTAATTAAAAAAGCGTGTAAAGTAGTTACATTTGCAATAACCACTATATGGGATTGATTATTTATAAATATTTTTTGTATGACTTTTGATGAACTGTATGACCGGATAAAGGATGGAAGCCTTGATAGAAACGGAGCCCGTAAGCATTTTTCTCTTGATTGGTTACAAACAGCCCAAAATTATATAGCCGATGTTAATCGGGGTGCAAGAATTAATATTCCCGAAATTATTTACGGAGAGTATAAAAATGCCAGCCAAACAATTGAAATTGCTGAAGCTTTGTTAAAACATCACCCCAGGGTACTGGTTTCACGAAGTCCGTTTAATTCAGAGTTGTCAGGTCATTTTAAGGGCAGTAGAGCAATTCACGAATCGCCACTGTTAATGGTAATAGGAGATATGCCGCCTGCAAGAGGCTCTGTATTGGTTGTAAGTGCCGGTGCAGCCGACCACCCGGTTGTTGTTGAATGTGGATTGGCTTTAAAGGCCACCGGCGTTAATGCTATAGTATTTGAAGACAGGGGAATTGCCCATCCAACACGTGTTTTGGAAGCAGTTAAGGCAGGCATTGAAAAGGATGTTTGTGCTGTAATTGTTGTGGCCGGGATGGAAGGCGCTTTGGCCCCTTTTGTATCTTCTCTTGTTTCCCTTCCGGTAATAGGCGTTCCTACCTCGGTAGGATACGGATTCAGGGCAAGGGAAGCTGCCCTTACGTCGATGTTGGCATCATGTGCACCAAATTTGGTTGTTGTAAATATTGATGGCGGAATACGTGCAGCAATAACAGCAGGGTTAATTGCTAAAAATCAAACCAGAAAATTTGATTAAATCCTTACTTGGTTTTCATGAATATACGAAAACTGGAAAACGGCCAATTAAAGCCATTACAAAATTATTTTAAAAATATATTTTGAATAAATAGGGCAAGTTTGTTATAAACACAATTTCTTGTGAATCGACGATCGGCGGAATCAAAATTATTAATGTAAGTTTGTAAGTTCGGCAGACAGGTCCCAGGCGAATAGCAATTGCATGATACCCTGCAGTTTTAAAAACAAATTAATTACGATGAAATTATTTATAAAAGCAACCGGCGGAATTGCCGGCGATATGTTTTCAGCAGCATTGGTTGATGCAGGTGCCGATAAAGAGAAAGTTACAAAGGCCATGGTTGCAGCTGCTGAATCCATTGGAAGGGGGTTTGTAAAACATACAAAAACAGATGATGGAAGTTCAAGGTTATTGGTTCGGGTGGAACACCACCATGGCCATCTGTCATCGCATAAGGCAATACACTTACTGGAGCATTTATTTGAAGATTTTTATATTCAAGCCTGTTACAGGGAATTTGGATTTAAAATGTTAAATGCATTAATAAATGCCGAAAATAAAGCTCATTCCCAACATGGTTTTAAAATGGATAATCTGCATTACCACCACCATCATCACCCTCACCGTCATAACCACGAAAGTGATAATGAAACTCATTCTAAGGAACATGATCACCATCACGGGCACCAAAACGAATTATACAACCAACCTGAAGCCTGGTTACATGAAGCGCAGGATATTTTAATTGATATAATGGGTGCAGTAACAGGATTGCAGGAGCTTAATGCTCCGGTAAATGCGGTTCTAGCAGTTCCGGTATCATATGGTGGAGGGAGTGTAAGTTTTTCGCATGGTACCCTAAAAGTACCTGCCCCGGCAACAAAGGTTATGATTGAAGATTATAATATACCGGTTTCTCCTGGTCCAATTGAAATTGAATTGTTTACTCCAACCGGAGCTGCAGTTTTGAGTGCCCTAGGAGCCTTTAAAACTGAAAAATTACCTGATGGAAAACCTTTGTTCTATGGAAAATCAAGAGGAACCAAGGATTTGCCGATCCCTCCACTTGAAATAATGATTTTTGAGTAATTAAAACCAACCTGAATTATTTATCCCCGATTGGTTATTAAGAGTAAAATGAGCTAAGTTGGGTTTAAATACTGGTTGTAATCTGATTTATATTTCAAGAAATAGGGGCACAATTGATAATTAAATTAATATGATTGTCCGCTTTTATGCCTATAAATTTATTCTTGATTTTCTTCATTTACCCCATCCATTCAGGAAGCGAAGAAAGTCAAGTTGCCTAACCACAAGGTAGCGGGCAAACAGTTTTATTTGCAGGGCAATATGGTTTTATTAAGAATCAAAGTGTATGCTCATATAAATTAAACCCGGATTTGTCATTAGAAAGGCAATGAACTAATGACTTAGCCGGGATTAACCCTACCGAATAG
>JBBIVA010000051.1:0-23439 GCA_037439945.1 Marinilabiliaceae bacterium | reverse complement strand
CCTACAGGACACTGAAAATTGGGGTCGATTCATCTTTACCGATATTCTGTACCTGCCGGCACAGTACCGTTAGGGACTAAAGATCGGTAAAACACTTAATTGAGAATTGAACTTTTGTCTCGATAGGGACAAGACAACTTTTTATCGGATAGTAGTGATAAATAATAACATTCTGTTTAAATAGTGGCACGTTTATTAATTAAACCAAAATTAAAAATGTAAAATACCAAATATTAAATTTCAAATTTAATATAGTCAATTATGTTGACAACCTCATTTCAAAATGTCATACCGGTAAACTTTTTTAAAAAAGTATCATAACCTGATATTATAATATTAGGCTTAAACCGTTATAAAATTTTAAATTAGTAACTCAAAAGTATTAAATTTTATCCGCTATTTTAAAATTAAAATATTATACATGAGTAGATTTGCCTTTACCATTACCGGTTGCTTTCTGTTCATTTTGGCAACTGCCCAATCATTAACCGATTTTATAGTGGTAGATCAGTTCGGGTATTTGCCTGACGCCCCAAAAATTGCAGTAATTAGAGACCCAATTACAGGTTATGATGCCGCATTGTCCTTTTCTCCCGGATCAACATATGCATTGGTAAACGCAACAACAAAAGAAACAATATTTTCAGGCCCTCCTGTAATTTGGAACAATGGGAATACAGATGCTTCATCAGGTGACAAAGCCTGGTGGTTTGATTTTTCGCATGTTACCCAAACCGGAAAATATTTTATTGTGGATGTTGATAAAAACGTAAGATCTTTTGAATTTAATATCTCACCATCTGTTTACAACCACGTTTTGAAACAAGCCGTAAGGACAATGTTCTACCAAAGGGCCGGATATGCCAAGCAAGCCCCTTTTGCTGAAAAAGCGTGGGTTGACGGTGCCAGTCATATAGGTAATTTACAGGATAAAAACTGCCGTATTTTTAATGATAAATTTAATGCAGCCACCGAGAGGGACGTTAGCGGCGGTTGGTATGATGCCGGTGATTATAATAAATATACCAACTGGACAGCCCACTATATAATTGATATGATGATATCTTACCTTGAAAACCCGCTAATTTGGAAGGATGATTATAACTTACCCGAATCCGGCAATGGAATCCCTGATATTGTAGATGAAGCCAAATGGGGCCTGGATCATTTAATTAGAATGCAATTAGAAAACGGAAGTGTATTAAGCATAGTTGGAATGTCCCATGCAAGCCCTCCATCCGCAGCAACCGGACAAAGTTTATATGGTTCGGTTAATACATCAGCAACCCTTAATACATCTGCTGCTTTTGCAATAGCATCAAAAGTTTTTCAATTAACCGGCAATACAGTTTATGCAACCTTATTAAAGGAAAAAGCAATAAAAGCGTGGGATTGGGCTGTAGCAAATCCTTCGGTTTTATTCCGAAACAATGATGCTGCCTATGGTTCATCAGGTTTGGGGGCAGGCCAGCAGGAAACAGATGACTATGGACGACTTATGGCCAAATTAAAAGCTGCATGCTTCCTGTTCGAAATAACCGGCGATACAAAATACCGTACCTTCTTTGAATCAAACTACACACAGGCCCATCTTATTGCTTGGTCTTTTGCATTCCCGTTCGAATCAGACGTACAGGATATTTTACTCTATTACACAACTCTTTCAAATACAACACCATCGGTAGTTACGCAAATAAAAAATGTTTACAGAACCGCTATGTTAAACGGCACTGAAAATCTGCCTGCTTTTACATCAAAGAAAGATCCTTACAGGGCACATATCAAAGATTACACCTGGGGTAGCAACAGCATAAAATGCAGACAGGGCAGTATGTTTTTTAACATTATAAAATATAACATTGATTCACCCTCAGAAACCAATGCACGTAATGCAGCATTAGCAATTATAAATTACATACATGGGGTAAACCCCCTAAACTTTGTTTACCTTTCAAACATGTATAAATATGGTGCAAAAAAAGGGGTAAATGAATTTTACCACACATGGTTTACCAACGGAAGCGCTAAATGGGACCGAGTGGGGACATCAACCTATGGGCCGGCACCCGGCTTTGTAACAGGTGGCCCAAACCCCAGCTATAACTGGGATGGGTGTTGCCCATCCTCATGCGGGTCAGGAAATAACAATGCAATATGCATATCAGAAGTAATTTCACCACCAAAGAACCAACCCAACCAAAAATCATATAAGGATTTTAACACAAGCTGGCCACTAAACTCGTGGGAGGTTACTGAAAACTCAAATGGCTACCAGTTAAGCTATATAAGGTTACTATCAAAATTTATTAATCCCGATTATGATTGCAACGGTGATTTAAACGGAACAGCATATATTGATGCCTGTGGCAAATGTGCCGGAGGTAATACCGGAATTACACCTGAAAACAATCCAGATTTGTGTGGCCCAAATCCTGTAAACAAATTGGTTGCTCCTGAACCTTTTATAATATCACCAAACCCTACAGGCGGTTCAATTAAAGTTACCAACCTTTATGAATCTGAATTTCATTTACAAATTAGGGATTTGCACGGTAAATTACATTATGAAAAACTCCTTGCCGGTAATCCGGCAATAGACATAAGCTTTTTATCAGCAGGTTTTTATATTTTATTTATTAAAAACTCAGGAACACAATACTCACAGGTTTTGGTTAAAACCCCGTGATTTGGATTTTTTATTCATCTTCAACAATATTTTATAAAATCTTTTTGAGAATTTACTACAACCTCCCTAAGTTATTTATAATTATTCTAAAATACCCCCCCTTGAAATTTTCAATCCCCTGGTGTATATTGCATTACAAGGGGGGTAATTTATACAGGTTATAAATAAGAGTTTTGAAAAACAATTTAAATCTTGCGTAATCTTAATAATTTTTAAAGATCCAGATAATCCTTAGAATGTTATTATATAACTTTGTTAATCAAAGCGTAACCTACTGCTTTTATTGATATTGTAGGTTAAAACTATTATCCAATTACAAATTTGGGTTTATTCGATATTTTTAAAACCAGCCATAATCAATAATTAGTCAATATAAATAAACCTCTGCCTTATATATAAATCATTTTTCTAGTCATTCCACCATCTACCCTTATTTCTTCACCATTAATAAAATCATTATGTGGCTGTGCTAAAAACAGTGCAATTAAAGCTACATCCAAAGCATTGCCTACCCTACCCGATGGATGCTGACTATGGTCAGCTGCAGATAAATCAATTGAATTACCGGTATTAATCCAACCCGGGGCAATGCAATTTACCGTTACACCGCTACCGGCCAAAGAGTTTGCCAAAGAGTGTGTAAGCGAAACCAATCCTCCCTTAGATGCTCCATAAGCCTCTCCTCCAGGTTCAGACATAATATATCTGGTAGATGCTATATTAATAATCCTCCCATAATTACCCCTGGTATGCATCCTTGTAAATTCTCTTGCCAAAATAAAAGGAGCACGCAAATTAACAGCGATTATCTCGTCAAAATCTGATGTCTCACATTTCTCCAGCTCACAAAACCTGCTAATTCCGGCATTGTTAATTAATATATCAATTGAGCCCCAACCGGTTTTTATATTTTTTATTAAACCCATAATATCAATCTCCGAAGATATGTCAACTTTTGATGTTACAATCAGGTTATGTGCTCTATAAAGCTTCTCCAATCCAACTTCATCCTTATCTATAGCCCAAACTTTGCACCCTTCACTTAAAAAGGTTTCGGTCATGGTTTTACCTATGCCGTTAGCACTGCCTGTTATTAAAACTTTCTTTTCCTTAAGCATTTTCATATATATTGAACTATTAAGTTTGAACCAAATTAAATAAAAAACAGGCTTGGTCACAAGCCTGTTTTTTATTTAATTCCAAAACCATTAACCTTTTAAAAAAGCTTTTAATTCCAACGTTTCCTATCAATCATCCAATCCTCAATAACTATTTCATTCTCAAAATTTACACCAAAATTATCAACTGTAAGCATCCATTTATATAATTTTACCGTTTCATCATCTGAATCTTTAACAACAAAATTTGTTTTGTTAACCATCCAGTCTGTTATTTCAAGATCATCAAAATTAAGGTAATCATTAGGCATATCAACCCAAAATGTATGAGAATCATCAATCATCCAATACACCAAATCCATGCGTGGGCTGTCACTAAAATCATTAAACCAGTTAACATTTAAACAATCTTCTTTAATCCCAGAGCTATTGTTGTCCATTTTTACCATCCAATCTTCAATTTTGGAATTTTCTGACCGGAAAATAAATGCTAAATCATCCAACATCCAATCGTGAATATCAAGATGGTTTTCCACTTTAACGGTTTTGTTATAACCCGGTTCCCTTGAGAAAATTCTATTGTGGTTTAAAGTTCCATTTCCTTGAGAAATTGCGACTGAATGGACCATGGCGATCAGAAATAATCCGGCAATGAATTTTATAATATTTGCTTTTGTTTTCATAACTGTTCCTCCCCTTTGATTTCAATTAATTTCCAGAGATACAAGAACCATAGAAACAAGTAGCGTGCCAATAATTACATTTACCAGTAATTCATATATTTAAAAAATAATATATAAATTTGAAACGCAATAATAATGTTCGTCCCTGTTATAATATTGTACGAAAATGAACATACAATAGTTACTAAAACAATTAAAAATTGTTAATTTTCAACGGCCAATAGAAAATCATATTTACAAAGTTAAGACAAAACACAGGCAGGGTCAATGATTTTTGCCTTGTCTTTATTTATGAATTATACCTGAAATATAATATTTTACATCAATTTTTATGATTGTCGATAATTTTGTGCTTAATTTCTAAACTATTACCGAATCTTTTATATTTTTACATAGCCGAATTAAATAATTCAGTTTATAAGCGGAAGTAGCTCAGTGGTAGAGCATCAGCTTCCCAAGCTGAGGGTCGCGGGTTCGATCCCCGTTTTCCGCTCATAGTATCCAAAAAACAATCTGAATTTGGTGGTATTTCAATAAAGTTAATTTGCCTGCTCCAATAAACTACATGCGAACCAAAGCAGAGGTGCTTGTCCATGAAAATCACCCGTAATTCTGGGCCTTTCTAAATAATAATTGAAATCGGCACTTTTTCCGGTACCAACGCAAACCTCCCTTAATTTCCCATCTTCACCCACATAATTGGTTACGGCGTTCCATGCCTTCCGGTATGATTGAGTAAATTCAATTCCGGTAAGAATTCCTTTTTTAATGCCTGTGTGTATAGCAAAACCAAACATGGCTGTACAAGATGATTCCTTCCATGATCCTTCATTATCAATTAACTGTCGCCACATACCATCATTAGCCTGATATTTAAGCAAGGACTCCATCATCAATTTGTACCTTATAACAATTTCATAATATAATTTGTGGCTAACAGGCAATTCAGTTAGCAACTCGGCCAACCCTGCTGCCACCCAACCATTACCCCTACCCCAATAAACAGGCGCCCCCGGCCCGTGATGGAACAATCCATTTGGCTGTTGAAGTTTTTTCAAATATTCATAGGCTAAAGCAGCAGCTTTATCTAAATATAAAGGCTCTTTTGTAACACGGTATGCCTGGACCTGAAGGGCTACAATCATATAAAGATCATCTATCCAATACCTTACCTGACTGGTTAATCCATTATCAAGTACTGATGAATTCTGACCATCGGCAAGTTCCAAACCCTGAATTTTAAACCTATAATCCCCTGTTTGCATGAATAATTCAAGGGGTAAAATGCCATAAACATTTGCATCAACATGATTAGCAGTGTTTTCTATCGAATCATCAATAACCCTTAAATATCGTTCAAAGATTTTTCCTAGCAATAACGAATCACTATTAATACCTGCAAACCTGGCAGCCCCATAACCGGCACATGCTTCGGCATAATGAACAGAGGTGGCGTGTTCTGTTTCATACATCATAAATGGTTGGCGGTTTAACAAATCAATAACCACCTTATTGCCAATTAATTTTGGTGATTTTGATTCCACCCAAAATTCATCAGGCTTTTTGTTTTGAATACATGATGGTAATAAAAGCATCATTATTAAAACAATTAAAATAATTATGTAATTTTTCATCATTAAATAATTTGTTTTTAAATTGTCGGATAGGTTGTCCCGTTATTACGGGAGAACTTCATCTTTGCTGTTTTGACTTCGTCGATCTTCGATTTATTAGTGTTTCCCTAAAAGTTGGGACAAGTTGTGTTTTTTCGCAAACATGTTCGTTTCATCAGTTAATAATTTATAAAATAAAGCAGTATAATTTTTCCCATTCGCATAACTTTCATAATTTGGGAAAGAATTTTATATGATGAAATGCACAAGATTAAATAAATATCTCTCCTTTTAAAAAAAGTCTTGCCTGTCCACTAATTTCAACCCTTTGCCCCAGAAACCTGCACTTAAGAAACCCACCCCTTTTTGATAATTGTTTTGCCGTTAAAATGTTTTTATTAAGTTTTTTTTGCCAATAAGGAGTAAGGGTTGTGTGGGCCGAACCAGTAACAGGATCTTCGGGTATGCCTGATTGTGGGGCAAAAAACCTTGAAACAAAATCAACTTCTGCTGATGGGGCTGTTATTATAACCCCCCGCGAATCAAGTTCTGAAATCGTCTGTAAATCAGGGGTTATTGATTGAATTTGCTCTTCAGTCTCGAAAACAAACAAATAGTCAGTTTTACCTTTTAATACTGCAACAGGCATGTGATCAAAGGCTTTATACATTAATTCAGTAGGTTCAATTTCATTATATACATCAGCAGGAAAATTTAAAGTAATAAAATCTCCTTCCTTTCTTACCGGTAGGGCACCGCTTCTGATTGAATAAAAATTGATTTCATTACCTATGTACCCGTCAAACCTAAAAAGGACGAATGCCGCTGCTAAAGTAGCATGCCCACACAAATCAACTTCAACCGTTGGTGTAAACCATCTTATCTCAATACACTTTTCACCTTTTACATAAAAAGCAGTTTCGGCAAGGTTATTTTCCATCGCAATTTTTTGCATAACATCAGCCTCAGGCCAGCTCAATAAAGGGCAAACTGCCGCAGGGTTCCCCTTAAACAAATCATCTGTAAAAGCGTCAATCTTATAAATAGCGTAACTCATTATAAACATTATTAAAAAAATGGCATATTTCGTATTCAATATTACTTTAAAAAATATTAAAGTAAGCAATAATATAGTAAACATCTAATAAATATTTGGTCAGATATAAAGCTTAATCATTATATTTATTAAAGAAAAAAAAGGGATTAATTAAAATAAATAATTTATGAAGATTAAAATATTTTTTCTGCTAATAATAGCAATTGCAACGGGTTGTAATGACCAAAGAACTGTTTTAAAGGGTGTAATGCAGGTTAAGGGGAAAAATATATATACTTCATTCGGCGAACAAATTGTTTTAAGGGGTGTAAACGAAATGTTTATATGGTCGGATGATATAACCGGTGAGAAAATATTGCCACAAATTGCATTAACCGGAGCAAATACTGTCCGGATTGTGTGGTTAACCGATAAGGGCAGTCCCCATGCAACGCCGCAAAACCTTGATAAAATCCTCACAGCCTGCATTAATAACAATATGGTTCCAATGCCGGAGTTGCATGGGGCAACAGGACGATGGGACCGTTTGCAAAACCAGGTTGATTACTGGACTGATCCAAGGGTGGTTAAAGTGTTAAAAAAACATGAGAAATACCTGTTATTAAACATTGCAAATGAGTGTGGCGCTCATGGTATTGAGGCAGATACTTTTAAAACAGGATATGTAAAAGCTGTTAACAGAATCAGGGCAACCGGCCTAAAATGTCCATTAGTAATTGATGCTTCAGGCTGGGGGCAGGATCTCGATATTTTACTCGAAACCGGGCCCGGCTTATTAAACCATGATCCTTTAAAAAATCTGGTTTTCTCAGTTCATATGTGGTGGGTTAATGAGGATGGGTCAAAAGAACGGATAATTTCAGGAATTGAAAAAGCTGTTGAAATGGAATTACCATTAATAGTAGGGGAATTTGCACCAATGGGTGTGGGTTGCGCAAAATCAATAGACTATTTAACTATAATGGAACAGTGCGAGAAACATAAAATTGGGTGGCTGGCATGGTCGTGGGGCTATGTGAAAAATGGAGATTGCCCTGAGATGGATATGACAAAAGGAGAAAAAAGGGGCTATTATGAAGGATTGGCTGACTGGGGGTTAGAAGTTGCTGTAACCCATCCCCTGAGCATAAAAAACACGTCTGTAATACCACGATTAAAGTAAAACAAATCTAATGTCCTGAATATAAGCATCTAACAGGTGAAATAAAAATCAATCCAAACCTTTTTTTAAAAGTAGATTTATGTTTTATTCAACCAATCAATTAATTGGCAAAAATCCTTGTTAAAAAACCGGGCACCTGAATTCATATTCTCATAAAAAAATGGTTATTTCGCACTTTATTACAAACCTTATAATTACGATTTAGAAGTGAGAAAATGGCGCATTGAAGATTCAGAAGAACTCTACAATATAAAAGGTTGGGGAGTTGACTATTTTTCAATTAATGAAAACGGAAATGTAATTGTTACCCCCAAAAAAGGCGGTGCCGCAGTAGATTTAAAAGAATTAATGGATGAACTCCTGGTTAGGGATGTTTCAAACCCTGTACTTATTCGTTTCCCTGACATTCTGGATAACCGGATTGAAACTATTTCAAGCTGTTTTAAAATTGCAGCCGAAGAATATACCTATAAAGCCCAGAATTTCATTATATACCCAATAAAGGTAAACCAAATGAAACAAGTGGTTGAAGAGATAGTAAGCCACGGAAAAAAATTCAATATAGGTTTGGAAGCCGGATCAAAACCCGAGCTGCATGCAGTAATTGCAATAAACACAGAAAGCGACTCATTGATAATTTGCAATGGTTATAAGGATGAAGATTATATAGAGTTGGCCTTACTTGCCCAAAAAATGGGAAAAAGGATATTTATTGTTGTAGAAAAACTTAACGAATTAAAATTAATTGCCACAATAGCCAAACGCTTAAAAATAAGGCCTAACATTGGTGTACGGATTAAACTGGCAAGCACGGGCAGCGGTAAATGGGAAGAATCCGGTGGTGATAGCAGCAAATTTGGTTTAACCTCCAGTGAACTCCTTGAGGCTGTTGACTTTCTGGTTAAAAATAAAATGGAGGATTGCCTTAGGTTAATTCATTTTCACATTGGCAGCCAGGTAACAAAAATCCGACGGATTAAGAATGCCTTAAGGGAGGCATCCCAGTTTTACGTTCAGCTCCATAAACTTGGGTTTAAAGTTGATTTTGTTGATATAGGTGGTGGTCTTGGAGTTGATTATGACGGAACCCGCTCATCAACAAGTGAAAGCAGTATTAACTATACAATTCAGGAGTATGTAAATGATTCAGTGTATTCATTTGTGGTGGCAGCCGATAAAAATAATATACCACACCCTAATATTATTACTGAGTCGGGACGTTCACTTACTGCCCACCATTCAGTTCTGGTATTTGAAGTACTCGAGGCCACAACCCCCCCACAATGGTACGAAGAGGATGAATTAAGCACTGATGACCATGAAATGGTTAAAGAGTTATACGATTTGTGGGAAAGGTTAACACTGCCCCGTATGATTGAAACCTGGCATGATGCTTTACAAATTCGCGAAGAGGCCCTTGACAGATATAGCCTTGGTGGTTTGGACCTTATTACCAGGGCTAAAGTTGAGAGGTTATTTTGGTCGGTGGCACGTGAAATACACACTATGGCAAGCAGCTCAAAACATGCACCCGATGAATTCAGAAACCTTTCCAAAATTTTAGCAGATAAATATTTCTGTAACTTTTCTCTGTTTCAATCACTTCCAGATTCATGGGCTATTGATCAGATCTTTCCGATTATGCCAATACACAGGTTGGATGAGAAGCCTACAAAAACTGCAACATTACAGGATATTACATGCGATTCCGATGGAAAGATAGATAATTTCATAGCAACCCGTAACATTTCACATTACCTGCCGGTTCACGTGCTAAGGTCAAAGGAAACATATTACCTGGGCGTATTTTTAGTTGGTGCTTATCAGGAGATATTGGGAGACCTGCATAATCTTTTTGGGGACACCAATGCCGTACATGTTAATGTTAACGGCGATGGTTATGAAATTGACCAGATTATTGATGGTGAATCAGTGGCAGAAGTACTTGAATATGTTCAGTATAACCCCAAAAAATTAGTACGTACGGTTGAGACATGGGTAACCAGTGCTGTTAAAACAGGAAAAATTACTGCCGAAGAGGGGAAGGAATTTCTCTCAAATTACCGGTCGGGGTTATATGGTTATACTTATTTGGAATAATTGTTAGCTGTTAGTTTTTAGGTAAAAACAAAGAACTAAAAACTTAAAACTAAGAGCTAACAGCTAAATATTTGCAACCTTAATAATATCTGCAAAAACCCCTGATGCGGTAACATCGGCCCCGGCACCGTAACCTTTAATCTGCATTGGATGTTCAAAATAGTTTTCTGACCAGATAAGGACAATATTATTACTCCCTTCCAAATCATAAAACGGATGGTACTTATCAACCTCAACAAGCCCGACTTTTGCTTTACCATCAATTAACCGTGCTGTGTAACGCAGGCGTTTACCCTGTTTCTCAAGTTCATTCCTTCTATTCTCAAATAATTGATTAAGTTCAGACACTTTTTCCATAAATATTTCAAGTGAAGGTAAATCCAAATAGTTCCGGGGAACAAAAGGCTCTACTTCAACATCATCTTTTTCAATAACATAACCGGCTTCCCTGGCAAGAATCAGAAGTTTTCGAACTACATCGGTGCCACTCAAATCCAATCGTGGGTCGGGTTCACTGTAACCCTTTGCTTTTGCATCGGCAATTACCTTTGATAACGGTTGATTTGGCGATAATGTATTTACAATAAAATTTAGGGTTCCGGACACAACAGCCTCAAGGCGTACAATTTTATCACCACTTTTTACAAGGTCGTTAATTGGGGCAATAATTGGTAATCCGGCACCTACATTTGTTTCAAACTGAAATTTAACACCTTTTTCCCTTGCAGTTTCCTTGAGGCGACTATATGCCTTATATGATGATGAACCTGCAATTTTGTTAGCAGTTACAACTGATATATTGGTTTCAAGCAACGACTGATAAATTGAAGCCACCTCTTCACTTGCAGTACAATCAACAAATACACTGTTGGCCATATTCATTTCAATTATTTTGTCGCGAAAAATTTTTATTGAGCCAACCTCTCCTTCCCTGTTTAATTTTTCAATTACGTTATCCATATCCAAACCTTCCCTGTCAAAAATCATACTACGGCTACCGGCCATACCAACCAACCGTATCCGTAATTTATTCTCTCTTAACAATTTATCGGATTGGTTGCGTATTTTATTCAGCAGTTTACTGCCAACAGTTCCCTTCCCGGCCAAAAACAGGTTTAATCTTGAATAATCAGACAAGAAAAATGCTTCATGAATTACATTTAATGCTTTTTTAATATCCCTTTCTTTTATAACAAATGAAATATTCAGCTCTGAAGCTCCCTGCGCTATAGCATAAACATTAACACCATTTTTTCCCACACTGTTAAATAAATGTCCCGAAATACCGGTGGTATGCTTCATATTTTCTCCAACAATAGCAACAACTGACATTTCATCATCAACTATTATTTTATTAATCTGCCTTAATTCAATCTCTCTATTAAATTCATTTTCAATTGCTTTACGTGCTGTTTGGGTCTGTTCAGAATCAATAACTATACTAATACTGTTTTCAGATGATGCCTGTGAAATCAGGATAACATTAATTTCACAATCGGCCAATGAAGTAAACAGGCGTTTTGAGATACCTGTTACACCAACCATACCAATTCCCTGCACTGTAACCAACGACACTCCCTTAATACTTGAAATTCCCCTTATCTGTTTGCTGCCGATTTTTTCCTTTTCGCTGTTTATAAGTGTTCCGGGGGCTTCATGATTAAATGTATTCTTAATTTTAACAGGGATATTTTTTTGATAAACCGGAAGGATAGTTGGAGGGTAAATTACTTTTGCCCCAAAATGTGACAACTCCATTGCCTCGGCATAACTTAGTTTATCAATACAGTAGGCACGGCTAATTACCCTGGGATCGGCTGTCATAAATCCATCAACATCAGTCCATATTTCGAGCATTTCGGCATTAAATGCCGCCGCCAAAATGGCTGCTGTATAGTCTGAGCCCCCACGCCCCAATGTTGTATTTTCATTTTTATCGTTGCTGCTTATAAAGCCGGGGAATAATGATAGTTTGCCAAGATTTGGTTTGAGCTGTTTTAATAACTTCTCGGTGATATTAGTCTGAACATGGTTACGGCCATATTCAAAAACGGTTTTAATATACAGTCTGCTGTCAAACCATATGGTATTTGTAAAATATGCCGCTATTATTTTTGAAGAAATTCTTTCTCCTATACCTGCAAGGCTTTCAAGACTTTTGCGACTTAACTCCTTGATAAGGAACACGCCTTTAACAATGGATTTAAGCTCATCAATATCCGAATCAAGTACTCTTTTAATCTCCTCAGCATTATTAACAAAAAGAAGATCAATTAAATTATAATGAATTTCAATAATGCTATCCACTTCTGCAAAACACTTTTCACTTCCTTCACCCGCAAACCTGGCGGCAGCAATCAACCTGTCAGTTATACCACCAACTGCCGAAACCACAACAACAACCTGATTATCTATAGATTCAACAATTCTTTTTACCCTTTTAATACTTTCTGCCGAACCAACTGATGTTCCTCCAAATTTTAATACTATCATAATTTATATAAAATTAATTACCATTTTTATGAAAAGTTTTAAATAAAATAATGTTTATTACGTAAAATATCTTTTACTTTATTTAAATAATGGTTTATACATTTTATTGCATAAAAATACTAAAAATATACAAACTGGTACCTTAATAATATAGTTAAGTTTTGAAAAAAATATCTCAAGTTGATTACTAATCACTTAACAAACATCGATGTCTTCATAATTTTTGTGGGACTATTATAATATAATACCAAATATTAACAGTTAAAAACTACAAAAATAACATGTGTTATAATTATAAAAGTTTTTTAATTAACCAATAAAAACAAAATTAGCAGGTTGAATTAAGTTTTTCGGTCATTACTAATAAACATCAAATTATATACAAAAATTGTAACATAATTTCGAATTTTCAGTAAAAATATTCATAAAGTTGGCTGACAGAAAATTAAATATAATTGTAAGAAAAATATATTTATATTGCTGATATTTATTTTGTTAATTAATGTTTATGTTTGTCTATTTAACTAAAAAAGCAATATAAATATAATTTACATTGATAAGGGTTAAGAATTAAGGAATAATATAAATAACATGAAACCAGGATTTAAACTTTTACTTGCCATACCCTGGTTATTATTTTTGGTTGTAAACCAATCAATTTCCCAGGTTGACAGGACCTTTTGGTTTGCAGCACCCGAAGTGACAAGCAGGCATGGTGATAATCCAATTGTGTTGAGGGTAACAACATTCGATACCCCATCAACAATTACAATATCAATACCGGCAAATCCTGCCTTTATTCCAGTTGTTGCAAATATTCAGGCAAATACTCAATTTACATACCAATTTAATAACCTTAACCAGGTAGAAAACAGGCCTCCGGCTTCAATTCTAAATAAAGGTATTCTTCTTACATCTACCAGCGATGTATCTGCTTATTACGAGGTTGCGCATGGAAGCAATCCGGATAAGTTTACCTTAAAAGGGCAAAACGCCCTGGGAACCGAGTTTTTTGTACCTTCACAAAATGCCTTCAGAAACAGGAAACTTGACCCGGCAGCAAACACACCACCTGTTGACAGGGAAAGGGTTGATATTGTATCAACCCAGGACAATAACCAAATAACAATAACCCTTAAAGAGGCTGTTGTGGGGCATGCTGCCAACAGCACTTTTACCATTACCTTAAACAGGGGCCAAACATACTGCCTTGAGGCAATAGGGTGGCAAAGGGCAATCCATTTAGGAGGAACCCATATTGAATCAACCAAGCCAATTGCGGTAACTATTTCAGATGACTCAGTAACCGCAGCACCTGATGGTGGTACCAATCCAACATCTTATGATTTAATAGGCGACCAGTTGATCCCGGTAAGGTTGTTAGGAACTGAGTATATCGCTGTTCATACATTATTTGGGACTGGCATTACCGGGTCAATTCAGAAATTATTTGTTACAGCTGTTGAAAATAATACCACTGTTATGGTTAATGGTGTTGCTGCTGCAACCCTTAACAGGGGCATGATGTATGAATTAAACATTACAAATAATGCTATATATATAAAATCAACCAAACCTATTTATGCCTATCAGCTTACGAGTGATAACAGAAGTGAACTTGGAAGCGCTTTATTGCCTGCTATAGCATGTACTGGCTCAAAAAAAGTTGCTTTTACCAAAGTACTTGCTGATAATTTTTATGTTCAGTTATTGACTCAATATAAAAATATTAACCATTTTATAATGAGGGACGAGAACAATGTAATTGTTAATAACCTAACAGGTGCAACATGGACAAAAGTGAACGGGACCGGTCCCGATAATGGCCCTGACACCTGGTACTCAACTGTTCGTGAAATGACTCTTTCAACCGGTAAACCATATTCAATTGAAAACTCCTTTGGGTTGTTCCACCTTAGTGTTTTTGACCGAAATGGAAGTAGTATGAGCTATGGATACTTTTCAGCCTATAGCACTATAAGGATAAAAGGGCCAACCCAGGTTTGTAAAGGAAATATTATTGAATTAAGTACAGAGGAGCCCATGAAATCATATAACTGGTATTCTGATAAGGATATTTGGAATCCGTTTTCGACAGCAGCTTCTGTGCAGGTTACCGAGTCGGGGAGATATTGGGTAAAAGCCGAGGTGAACTTTGGTGGGTGTTTTACTACCGACACTTTGAACGTATTATTTAAAATGCCCGAATTCACTTTGGGCAAAGACACAATAGTATGTCCGGGGGAATCGATAACCTATACTATTAACGGGTTTAATAATAACGAAAAATTTCTTTGGAAACCAAGTAATATTACAGCTAATACCTTTTCAATTAATCCTGCGCCGGGAACATCAACCGAAGTTTCATTAACAATAACTGATGATTTGGGCTGCTCTTCAACAAAGTCGGTAATGGTATCAGGCCATAATGATGTTACAATTGATTGGGATCTGGCAGGAAATTCAGTTTGCGAAGGCGATATTATAAGAAATACAACTCCAATGAAACGCTACCAATGGGCAGTAAATGGGGTTTCCAATCCGGCTGATACTTTAAATTATATAGTTGCCACCGTTTCGGGAAATTATACCTTAACTGCCTGGAGCGAACAGAGTTGTACCAAATCATATTCAAGGAACATAACTGTTAATCCTTTACCGGGCCTTATTTTAAACGACATTTGGGTTTGCCCCGGCCAACCCGGAGTTTTCTCACCGGGAGCTTTCAGTTCATACCTTTGGTCAAACGGCTCAACTTCACCCACATTAACATTAACATCACCTTCAAACAATATTTGGGTTGAAGTAAAAAACAGTTTCGGCTGCTCTAAAAGGGATACGGCCATTTTCAGGTGGTACAACGAAACTGTTTTTTCATTTGGGAAAGATACCAGTGTATGTATTAACGACAATATTACAATAAACATTGATAACAGCTTTTCAAACTATTCTTGGGAGTTTAGTTTAAACGGTACCGGTACACCTGTAAATGTGGCTACCGGAACCCCCACCTATACCATTAACAGCGCCGATCCGGCTACCGACCAGGGCAGGTATTTAATTTCTGCAATTGATGGGAATGGTTGTTCAATTTCTGATGATTTTTATCTGACTGTATTAACTGTTCCCGACTTAACGCTTGGAGGAGATAAAATTGACATTTGCCGTGGTGATACTATAAAAATTGAAACTCAAAACCACAGCTTTGTGAGGTATGAATGGACAACCTCATCCAACCCGGCATTTATAGGAACTGATCTTTTTTTACAGGTTTCGGATCCAGGAATATATTCACTAACTGCCTGGCAAGCTAACGGTTGCAAAAATCAGGACAATATTAATGTTACGGTAATTGAAAGGCCTACTTTTGATTTTAATGATATTACTGTATGTCCAAATACAACATTGACTCTTGGTATAACTAACTGGTGGTCGGACATTGGTACCCCTCCATCAAAATATTTGTGGAGCACAGGAGCTACAAATCCTACCATTACAT
This sequence comes from Marinilabiliaceae bacterium, assembly GCA_037439945.1. Lineage (GTDB taxonomy): Bacteria > Bacteroidota > Bacteroidia > Bacteroidales > Marinilabiliaceae > CALEUX01. The sequence goes on along the minus strand of JBBIVA010000051.1, from coordinate 7,028 downwards.
CAAATTCTATTGGGGATTACACTGTAACTGTTTGGGATGATAAAGGTTGTTTCAGTATAAAAACAGCCAGTGTTAACTGGCATACAATTGAACCATTAAATTTAAACAATGCTTCATATTGTGATAATGTTGCTTACAACCTGGTTTCCCCGCTATCGGTTCCTGCTGATATTAAGGAATATCAATGGTCACACGGCGCTACATCGACCACCGGACCGGTTAATGGAAATTGGGCAGTGACCAACACCGGTTCATTTACCCTAACCGTTACTGATAATAATAATTGTGTAAACAGCGCTTCCCTGGTATTAAGCCACCTTTCATCGCCAAAATTTGATTTGGGCAGTGACCGTGAAATGTGCCAGGGAGACGTAATAAAAATAGAGGCTCGTCCGGATTATGTAAGGTATGAATGGAATAATGACAAATCAGATAATCAGCCTAATTTTATTTTTGTAAGTACTAACCAGATTTATAAATTGGATGTATGGACAAATAACGGTTGCTCGTCAAGCGAACAGGTTAATGTGGTTGTTAGTCCATTGCCCGCAGTTAATTTAGGGCCTGACATAACAGTTTGTGCCGGCGTTTTAACAAACTTAACCCTTCCGAACTATCCTGAAATATTATGGTCAACCGGGCAAAAGAATATTACCTCAATTAACGTAGCCGATGGCACTTTTACTGCCCGGGTAACCGACAGTAAGGGGTGTAAAAACAGCGGAACCAGAAGAATTTCGTGGCACCCTGTCCCTTCAATCGATTTGGGGCAGGATGAATATATTTGCCCTGTTGATTACCCTTTTTCAATTACAGCACCCGAAGGGTTTGTTGGATACCAATGGCACAACGGGGAACTTGGCCGTACCATTTATGCCAATCTTCTTGATACAGTTAACATTGTAAGGGTACAGGATACCAATGGTTGCTGGGGATGGGATTCCAAAATTGTTACTTTCTTAAATGACCCTGATTTCTCGATTGGTAATGATATAGAAGCATGTGAACCTGAGGAGAGGATATTGGATGCAGGAATTGAAACAATTGTTTCATATCATACTTTTCAGGAAATAAGACCAATACAGAGTTACAACTGGAACAATGGATCAACCGATCAGGCAATAACGATAAACCAAACCGGTGAGTATTGGGTGAGAATTTTTGATGGATGCTTTTTTCTGAATGATACAATTAACGCTATTTTTAACCCCCCTCCATATATTACTGCCATTGACACTGTTTATTATGCGCAGGTAACCGTATTGGCAGATGGTGGAAATCAGCCGTTTAGATATTTTATGGACGATGGGAACGTTCAAAACAGCCATATTTTTAAAAAGGTTCCCAATGGAAACCATACAGTTTGGGTAATCGACTCCAAGGGATGTATGGATTCATTGTCCTTTGTTCTGGACTCACATTATGAACTGGATGTGCCCAATTACTTTACCCCAAATGGAGATGGATATAACGACAGGTGGGAAATAAAAGGAATTGAAGAATTGCCCGAATCAATAATATCAATATATGACAGGTACGGAAAGCTTTTAATTAAATATAAGGCATCTTCGCCCGGATGGAATGGTGAATATTTAAACAGGCCCGTTCCTTCAGATGACTATTGGTATGTAATTCAATTGGTGCCCGTTAGTAAGATTTTAAAGGGCAATATTACAGTAAAGAGAGAATAGCGACACAGAAAAATTAAATCATAAGCAGTAAAAAAACAACCTTAAACCTTGTAATGCCCTCTTAGTGAGAATGATACTTACCATATTACTTTTGTTTCTTTTATCCGTCTCAATGTCCGGACAAAGATATTACATAACCAACAGGTATGTATATGATATGTTTTTAATGAATCCGGGAAATGCCGGAGACATAAATAGTTCCAATCAAATTAGTGCATATTTTCAAAAGCAATGGTTTGGAGTGGACCTGGCCCCAACAACGCAAATATTAACTTACCAAACACCTTTAAAAACAAACCTGGGATCAGGCACCTATATTTATAATGACCGAAACGGCTATAATAAAAAAATTGGGTTTCAGCAATCAATTTCGGTAAAGGTTTTACTGCGTGATAACATGAGGGGGCCCATAACACTTTCATTTGGTCTTTCAGCCTATATTGAACAGGCATTAATAGACCAATCAGGATTTACCGGTGGAGTTGGTGGTGACCCAATAATAAACGGAGGGGTTGAAAGTGGCTTGGGCTTTAATGCCAACAGTGGGTTAATTTTAAGAGTAAATAAATATGAGCTGGGCGCTGCATTTACAAATATGTTACCCCAAAGTAACCCTCTTTACGAAAACGTATGGGAACCGGACCTGCCGGTTGACATACATTTGCACAGCAGTTATAAATTCAAAATTCCAAACCGTGACCTTTTCCTTGAACCATTAATTTATTACAGACGTAACTCATTGCCAAACAGCAGAATGGATGTTAATGTAAAAATGACAATGCCTACGCCTGATCCTGACCTTGCATTTTGGGGACTATTATCATACCGGCGTACCATGGATATGCAATTTGGTAAGGACCTGGGGGTGGCTTCAACAGCAGGGATATTATATAAAAGTTTAAGTTTGGGAGTTGAATATCAGCATGGTTTAACATCTGCACAAAAGCAATTTGGAAGCTCCTTTTTACTTGTGGCAGGTTTTAATATTTGTAATGGCAAAAGTATTGCCAGAATTAAGTGTAATAAAGAAAATGACCCCTTAGAGCAGATTATAATTACACCACCGAAAAAAGGAATTTTTCAAAAAATATTCAAATAAATGTTTTTAATGGTCAAGACTGGTATTGAATAATTAATTTCCCTTATTTTAATAATTGTCCCTAATAATTCAATATTTGCGGGATGGCAAAATGTTTTAACACTAAAATTATTATGTTTGCATTAATAAAACCACAAATAGCCACTATGGTGATTAAACCACATGAAAAATAACCGTGCATTTATATTACTTTGTTTGTTATTTGTTTGCGCTTCCATGCAACCGTCAGTAAATAAAAAACCCGGTTTGGTTCAACAAGATATATTTCAGAATCAGAATCCTGTTGTAAATGCCAATGACGACCGTATTGAAATGTTTGAAAACTCATCATGGTTTGCACCGGTTTTAAATAACGATTATGGATTGGCTGATGGTGTTAAAAGTGTTACCATTACAAGGAGTCCGCGGTTCGGGAAAGCCGAGGTAATGGAAGATTTTACTATAAAGTATACACCGGATTTTAATTTTGTAGGGTTAGATGATTTTGAATACAGGGTTTGCAATATTTATGATAATTGCGGAATTGCCGTTGTAAAAGCCGAAGTTAGGAATTTTGATTTTAAGCCAATTGCGGTTAATGATACTGTAAAAATATCTGATGGCAGTAACCCGGAAATAGAAGTATTGGCCAATGACCTTTTTATATACGACCTTCCTGTGGCAATAACAATTACAACTAATCTTAATTTTGGAAGTTCAACGGTTACACCAAATAACAATATTATACCGGAGTTTGAGTCGTTTTTCGCCGGAACGGACTCTCTTGAGTATAAAGTTTGTGATGCTGAAGGTGATTGTGCAAAGGCATGGGTTTTTATAATTATGGGCGATAACATAAACCATAAATTCAATATACCTTCCGGTTTTTCGCCAAATGGAGATGAATTTAATAATACATTTTTTATTCCTGAATTCAGACATTTCCCAAATTCATACATAAAAATAATAGACCGCAACGGAAATATGGTTTACGAGAACAGCGAGTATGAAAATAACTGGGACGGTGTTGGCAACAAAGGCAATTACAATGGAAAACCTGCTCCACGGGGAACTTATTATTATTTAATACGCCTAAAAGGATTAAAAAAGGAATTAACCGGTTTTGTATACCTCAACAGGTAAAAAAATGGCTGTGAATAAAAAAATATACGGATTTTACTTAAGATTATTTTTATCTGTTGTGGCCCCTTTATTTTTTGTTCCTGCCAATTCCCAGCAACAATCAATAATAACACAATATTTCAACAATCCATTAATAATAAACCCTGCATTTGCCGGAACAAGAAACTCACTTGCAATTGATTTAGGTATACGGCAGCAATGGATGGGAATAGATGGAGCCCCCCAAACATACTTTGCTTTAGCCCATTCTCCTATAAACAGGTCAAAAATTTCGGTGGGAGGTTCCCTTATGACCGATATGGCAGGGCCAGTTACTCACCATCATCTATCATTTGCTTACTCATACCTTGCAAGGATTAACCGGAGGGCATTCGTATCTTTTGGCTTAAATACAGGATTAAACACCTACTCGGTTGGTTTAAATAATCTGAACATAGTAAATGATAATGATCCTCTTTTTGGACAGAATATCTCCAATGCAATTAAACCAACTTTTGGTTCTGGTTTAGTGGTATTTACTCCATCGTGGTATGTTAGTTTTTCGGTGCCCCAAATACCTTTAAACAAAATTAGCATTGATGCAAATACTGATGCATTCAGCATTTTAAGGCATTATTATGTATCGGCGGGGTATTATTTTTTAATAGCTGAACCACTGAGTCTTAAATTAACATGGATGGGAAGGTTTGTTGATAATGGTATTTCCAACAATGATATTACCGGCATGTTTACAATTGTGGATATAATAAATGTTGGAGCATCGTACAGATTAAATACTGCCGGGGCAATTATGCTGGGTGCTCAAATCAACAAAAACCTTGGTATATTGTATTCATATGATTTTCCATTGGCAGGTACCAAATTTGGAAATATTGGCAGCCAGGAAATAACACTTAGCTTCGATATTAATAAATTTTTTGTTAGGAACCGCGATCGTGAGTTCCTTCGAAGGAAAAAATCAGAAGAAGACAGAACTATTAAATCAATCAGGTATTTTTAGAAATTATGTAACCCAAAAGCCTTTTGAAATTAACTCATTTACAATAGTTAAACCTTCGACAATCTTAAATTTTATAATACTCAAAAATAATTATAACACGAAGCAGGTTATTATTAACCCAAATTTGTCTTTAGCCGGTTTTTCTGATGACGCCGTTATTAGAAATTTATTGTCTTAAGTTGTTGAATATGTGATTTCTATTTTAACAAATTGCTTAAGAAAAACTAAATATTTATAATCATAAAAGCTTACAAATTAAGCTTTTCTTAAGCAGCCTGTACTTACCATCCGGTAGGGTTAAACCCGGCTAAGCCATTAGTTCATTGCATTACTAATGACTAATCCGGGGTTAACCTACTCATTAACAAATTAAGCCCTGATAATATTCTATTTAATTAACTTCATATCCGGGATTTTGGATTATATTGGCATCCTTGTTAAGTCTGATTTCATTTAAAGGTATAGGTAATAGTGAGTTGTAATCCATGAATCCGGTAATAAACTTTCCAACCGGAGAATTATCCCCATTTATTGTAATACGGTCTTTAAGTTTACGGGTTCTTACCAGTGTCATTCTGCGGTTTTCTTCACCAATTAGTTCCCTGGCCCTTTCATCGAGTATAAAATCAATGCTAATATCAGCAGCGCTAACCTTGCCAAGGTTAATATTACCTGTTTTTTCACGGGCTGTTTTAAAAGCCCTGTTGCGAAGAACGTTAATATCTTCAGCAGCCCCTATAGGGTTATTCTGGCGGAACCTGGCTTCTGCCCTAAGCAAATAAGTTTCCCCAAGGCGCATTATTGGCCAGTCCTTTACTATTGCGAAACCAAAATCATCATTAGGGTCATAACCTCCCCATTTAGTGCAATACGGATACCATACTTCAAGACTGTCAGTTTCGAAAGGTATAACACGGTCACCAGTTTTTATTGTAATTATTTGAACTGCACTTGCTGAAGTTTTGGAGACTCGGAAACCTTTAGCAGTAATACCGATTTCTTCAGTGTAGCCCGGTCGGTTATAATGGGTGTATCTCCGTATATTGAAATTACTATTTCGTATATCACCTGCCATTCCTTTCCAAACAGTGTATTTCATGAAATTGCTAAGTCTTAGGCGTCCATTTCCCCTTCCCCCGAGTGAATCAGCATTTACCATTCCTGACCATTTATGGTAAGCGGGTTGCCAAACCCTTCTAAATTGTGGATTGTCAATTGTTCCTCCTGCAACCAGCCTGTTATATTCCATTTCAAATGTCCATATGGCTTCAGTATTTCCCTGTGAACGTCGTTGGTTACCATATCGAAACATATCACGATAAAAATCTCCTGCTTCATTGGTAAATTTTCCATACCTTGCGCTAATAAGTGAGTATTTTGTGTTGCCTATAATCTCACCGGCAACAATCTCAGCTTTTAAAAAATATGAATTTGCCCTCATTCCCATCCGTAAATAAGCCTCTGCTGCCAAATGTCGGGCCATATCCTGATTGATTCGGCTCTCCCTTGCAGCTTTTCCCAATTCGGGCAAATTTTGAATGGCATAGGTTAAATCTGATTCTATTAATTGGTCTATCTCTTCAACACTTTGCCGGGTAAAATTGAAAGTTGGCACTGAAACAGGGGCTTTTAACAAGGGAACATCACCCCACAAATTTACCAGGATATTATATGCATAAGCACGGAAAAATTTTGCTTCGGCAACTGCTGGTTTGTTATTTTCATCCCCTAAAGTGTAAATAATCAAATTTGCATGGTTAATAAAGTCGTAACATTTTCGCCATAGCCATGCTACTCCGGCATTTTCTGAATTAAGGTTGGCATACTGATAGAATGGGTTTTCGACACCTTGCGTAGCGCCAGGGCTACAAATGTCGGTTCCGATTTGCCAGCACGACAAAAATCCTTGTTGGCTGCTCCATCCCCATAATTCAGCAAAAGTTCGGTGAAGGCCCATTATCTGGGCATCAATGGTTGATGCATCTGTATGTCCGGTTCTGTAGTAGGAATATGGTTTTTCCTCAAGGTAACTATCTGAACATGAAATTGCTATTGATAGAAAGGCAGCAATTATTGTATATAAATATTTTCTCTTTTTCATAAGTAAATAATTTTT
>JBBIVA010000050.1:0-23809 GCA_037439945.1 Marinilabiliaceae bacterium | reverse complement strand
AGGGTTAATCCCTGCTAAGTCATTAGTTCATTGCCTTTCTAATGACTAATCCGGGTTTAAACTATTAATCAGGGTTTTAAAGGAAAAACAAAGAATTGCTAATTTATCATGTTTTTTAATCAACCAGGAATAAATTTCATAAGAACCGGGTATATTTTTTATAATGATAATAATAACAAAGTATTATTTAATACTGGAGTATTGAATTTATTTCAGGCTTTGTTGTATATCGAAAAATTAAAAAATTCCAGGTTGATTGGATATATAATTATTTTTATTGAATAATAATTATAAGTTTTTTATAAAAGTGTGGTTAAGTGTTACAAATTGTAAATAATGATGCTACAATATTTTAAGTTTGAGAAAAAATCCACAAATTTGCATTTCAATTAAACTAAAAATGGGTTTATAGTTCATTTTCCTTGTTTAAAATAACGAAAACTCAAAATCAATAATTTTAAATACACCTAAATATGATAAAAAGTCCGCTTCAAATTGCACGGGATAGTTATATTCCCAAAATGCCAAAATCTTTACAGGGAACCGTAAAGGTTGTGGAAGGTAATAATACTCAGTCGGTTGCCGATCAGGAGGATATAAAAAAGATGTTCCCAAATACCTATGGAATGCCCGTATTAACATTTGAATCAGGTACAATTAATAAAAAATATCCGGCCGTTAATGTTGGAGTAATACTCTCCGGAGGTCAGGCTCCCGGTGGCCATAATGTTATTTCAGGGTTGTTTGACGGTTTAAAGAAACTAAATAAACAGAGCAGATTATTTGGTTTTTTGGGCGGACCAATTGGATTAGTGGAGAATCAATATACCGAATTAACTTTTGATATAGTTAATCATTATAGGAATACAGGTGGTTTTGATATAATAGGATCGGGCCGTACAAAACTTGAAGAAGAAGAACAATATATAAAGGTAATTGAAAATTGTAAATCGTTAAATATTCATGCACTTGTAATAATAGGAGGTGATGATTCAAATACCAACGCTTGTGTTTTAGCTGAATATTTTTTGCAAAAGAAGGCAGGAATCCAAGTAATTGGGGTGCCTAAGACCATTGATGGTGACCTGAAAAACGAAGTAGTGGAGGCTTCATTTGGATTTGATACTGCTTGTAAAGTATATAGTGAATTAATTGGAAATATACAAAGAGATGCCAACTCAGGGAAAAAATATTACCACTTCATTAAATTGATGGGCAGGTCGGCATCACATATTGCCTTAGAGTGTGCTTTACAAACCCAGCCAAATATTACTATAATATCGGAGGAAGTTGAAAAAAATGGCTTAACCCTGGATGATGTTGTAAATCAAATAACCGAAATTGTATTAAAACGGGCCGCCAACGGTGATAACTTTGGAACTGTTTTAATCCCTGAAGGTTTGGTGGAATTTATTCCTGCCATGAAAAAATTAATTTCTGAACTGAATGACTTGCTTTCAAAGTTGGATTTGGAAGTTACACATGCTGACAGCAACAGGGAAAGAAGAGAAATGGTTGCCGAAAAACTTTCACCAGAATCATCGGAAGTATTTTTAAGCCTGCCAAACAGTTTTGCAAACCAATTATTACTTGACCGTGACCCCCACGGTAATGTTCAGGTTTCGATGATTGAAACTGAGAAACTTCTGATTGATATGGTAAAAAGCAAAATTAAAAAAATGAAAAAAGCAGGTGAATTTGATGGGAAATTTAGCGGACAACCCCATTTTTTTGGTTATGAAGGCCGTTGCGCATCTCCTTCAAATTTTGATGCTGATTATTGTTATACTTTAGGGTTTACTGCGTCAATGCTTATCTCAGAAGGGAAATCAGGTTATCTTGCATCAGTAAAAAACCTTACAGCCCCGGCCGACCAGTGGATACCCGGTGGTGCACCAATTACAATGATGATGAATATGGAGAGAAGGCATGGTAAGTTTAAACCGGTTATTCAAAAAGCCCTTGTTGATTTGAATGGAAGACCATTTAAAAAATTGGTTTCATGCAGGGAAGACTGGGCTATGAAAACAATGTATATTTATCCAGGCCCAATTCAATATTTTGGTCCACCAGAAGTATGTAATCAACCAACGCATACTTTACGTCTTGAACAATTGAAATAGATTAATAATTAGTCCCGACAGTTTTTCCGGGCCGGGACTAATTTTTTATAACCCCGTTACAGGCCCATTATAAGTTAATTTGTACAAAAATGTCAAATATTATTGCATTATCAGAGGCTGCCACCATTGGATTGCACAGCATGGTTCTTATAGCCCGCTCAAATGAGTTTATAAATGTTAGTAAGATAGCCGAAAGCATTCAAAGCTCACGACACCACGTAGCCAAAATTATGCAAAGACTTGTTAAGGACGGATATATTTCATCAACCAGGGGCCCAAGTGGAGGTTTTTTATTACGCAAGGAACCAGGAAGTATTACTTTACTCGATATTTACGAATCAATTGAGGGCAAATTTGAAGTTCAGCCCTGCCCGGGTGAAAAAGTTTTTTGCCCATTTGGAAATTGTTTGCTTGGTGACCTTTCTCACCGTTTATCATCTGAATTAAAAGACTACCTTTCTAAAAAAACCTTACGTGACTATTTGTTAAATAATAATAAAAGTTAACCGTCAATCATATAAAATTATTAATATTTGAATGTTCTATTGATTAATTAATAGAACCGAATGACAGGCTACTAACCCTGCAGTTTCAGTCCGGAGCCTTTTTTCTCCAAATGATATTGGCTGAAAACCGGCTCTCATTGATAATTCCACTTCTACAGGGTCAAAATCGCCCTCAGGGCCAATAAGCATTATAATATTATTACCTTTCCGGTATTCATTTTTAAGTAAATTAGTGTTATTTGGTTGGCAATGCGCTATAAATTTCTGAGAACTATCATTAATTACCGAATTATTTATAAAGGATGAAAAATCCACTAAATGGTTTAGCTTGGGCCGCCATAAGCCCATCGATTGTTTTATTGCTGATGTAACTATTTTTTCAAGTCTATCCTGTTTAATGATTTTTCGTTCCGAATTCCTGCACAATAAAGGTGTTATGGTTTGAATCCCTATTTCAGTACTTTTTTCAATAAACCACTCAAATCTTTCAATGTTTTTGGTTGGGGCAATTGCAATATGACAAATAAACCCAGGGGCTTTTTCGTAGTACTTGTTCAGTGGCTCAAGCTGGCACTTTTTATGGTCAGCAACCCTTATCCTGCAATTAAAAAGGCTTCCATTTCCGTTTATCACTTTTATTAAATCCCCTCCGCGATGTCGCAATACACGTATGCAATGATAGCTTTCTTCTTCATTAAGAATAAAACCGTTATCTTCAAACTCCGGTTCAAAAAATAGCTGCATTTTTTTTTCAAAATTAACCATTTATGTAATAAAAATTGAACCGGTTAATATTTTAAATAAAAATGGTTCATAAATATTTGGATTTTGTTGCACAATAAGAAAAAAAAAATGCTTTCATTTGAGTTGCGTTTAATTTCCAGTGCTGAACATTATATAACATTGATTTATAAGGTAAATTGCAAAAAAACTGAGAATATTTATTAATGTTGCCATTTTCTGTATTCTATGGTGATAATTAATAGTTTAGATATTATTCTTCTGAACTGATTTCGTTTTATGACATCAAAAGGCAAACAATGATTTATGAGTTATTTATATTAGTTATCAAACTTGTTTTTATACGATTTTACTGATTGATGGATCCCAACCGATTTATTAAAATAATGTCGCAACCTAATGATACCACATGTGGCCCAACCAGTTTACATGCTGTTTATCAATACCATGGTTTTGATATATCATTGCAAAAAGTTATCGATTCGGTAAACGTTTTGGAGGATGGGGGTACCCTGGCTGTCATGCTGGGAATTGATGCATTAAAAAATAACTTTAATGCACGTATTTACTCCTATAATTTAAAAATGTTTGATCCAACGTGGGCCAATAAATGCAATGATGAATTAATAGAGTTGCTTGAAAAACAGCTTGGGTACAAAAACCGGATGAAATTTGTACAGGCAACCAGGGCATACCAGGAGTTTCTAAAACTTGGCGGAAACATAGTATTTGAAGATTTAAATTCTGAAATCCTGAAAAGGTATTTTAAACAAAACTTGCCAATATTAACAGGGCTAAGTGCCACATATTTATATAATTCGGCCAGGGAATATACAAACCGTAAAAATGTATCGGTTTTTGATGATTTAAAGGGTGCCCCAATGGGGCATTTTGTGGTTTTATGCGGAATGGAGGGCTCAACTGTATTTGTTGCTGATCCTTACAAAGAAAATCCTATAGCACGTGGAAAATATTATGAAGTTAATATTAACCGGCTGCTGAATGCCATACTCCTGGGTATTGTTACATATGATGCCAATATGCTGGTAATAATGCCAAATAATTGATTTATGTTGATTGTATGTTTTACACAAAACAATAGTTACAAACAAGGGTTTTATAAAAAATTAATACCGCCATTTGGAACATTGAAACAGAGTAATGAAAAAACTAGTTGTAATCAATAACCCACAAAAGTGGAATATCAACATCGAAGGGCTTGAAGTTATTTCGCCCAAAACCTATCTGGAAGATGCAGTTTATGCAAAAATGAAAAATGTGAGAGTTTTTAACCTTTGTTATGATTATGCATACCAAACCAGGGGTTATTATGTTTCATTACTGGCAGGGGCCCGGGGGCAAAAGGTTATTCCTTCAGTAAAGAACATTCTTGATTTAAAGGCACAAACAATTGTAAAATCTGTATCTGATGATTTAGATAATTTAATTCAAAAGAGTTTAAAACATATCCGTTCATCCGAATTTGTTTTAAGTATATATTTTGGCAGCAATGTTTCACAACAATATAATAAGCTTGCCCATGAGCTTCATAAGCTTTTTCAGGCTCCATTTTTACGGGCCAGGTTTGTAAACGACGGGAAAAAGTGGATGGTTCAATCGGTAAGGACCATACCCATTAAAGAAGTGCCAGAACATCATTTGCCTTTTTTGGCTGATTTTGCGCGTGAATATTTTGGCCGGAAAAGATATGATAATGCAAAATTGGGCAAATATTTATATGACCTGGCTATTTTGGTAAATCCAAATGAGAAATCACCTCCATCAAACAAAAAGGCCATTGCCAACTTTATTGAAGCAGCCGAAAAACTGGGATGTTCAGTTGAACAAATTACTAAAGAAGACTACAACCGTATTGGTGAGTTTGATGCATTATTTATTAGGGAAACAACGGCAGTAAACCACCATACATATCGTATGTCACGAAAGGCCCAGAGTGAAGGGCTTGCAGTTCTTGATTCACCTGAATCAATACTTAAATGTGCAAATAAAGTTTATCTGGCAGAGTTGCTGACTTTGTCAAAAATTCCCACTCCCAAAACTATAACAATTCACACCGAAAATGTTAAGGGAGTTGAGAAAAAACTTGGATTTCCATGTGTGTTAAAACTTCCGGATTCATCTTTTTCACAAGGAGTAATAAAGGTTAAAACGCCTGAAGAGATGCGCGTTAAGGTTAAAGAAATGATGAAAGTTTCCGATTTGATTATTGCACAGGAGTTTTTACCAACAAGTTATGACTGGCGTGTTGGTGTTTTAGATGACAAGGTGTTATTCGTTTGTAAATACTACATGGCCAAAGACCATTGGCAAATTTATAACTGGGGCAGTAAAAAGAAAGGTGATGTTACCGGAACTTTTGAAGTTGTTGAAGCTCATAATGTACCTCCCAAAATAATAGAAACGGCACTTAAAGCAACCAAACTAATTGGAAACGGTTTATATGGCGTTGATTTAAAAGAGGTAAATGGAAAGCCCTTTATAATTGAAATAAATGACAATCCTAATATTGATGCAGGAGTTGAAGATTTAGTTTTAAAGGAAGAGATTTATTTACAGATAATCAGATATATATTAAAACAAATTAAACACTAGGGTTTTATTTGCAAAAGCTTTTCAAGTCATGGAAATTAAAGGTTCATCCAAAAAATCGAAACCATCTTTATCGGTAAAACCCGGTAAAAGAAATAAATTTGGTTTGTTTGATGTAACAGGAATTGAACTGGAATATATGATTGTGGACAAAAAAACACTTTCTGTTAAACCTTTGTGCGATAAAATAATGGAAAGTGTTGCGGGCAAAGTTGTATCAGGCTATGATAATGGCGGTATTTTTTGGTCAAATGAGATTGTAAAACATGTAATTGAGCTTAAAACAAACGGACCGGTCTCTGATATTGCCAATCTGCACCTTATTTTTGGGCAAAATGTATTACAAATAAACCATATTCTGAATAACTATGGTGCAATGCTTTTGCCCTCAGGTGTGCACCCCTGGATGGACCCTATTAAAGAAACCCGTTTATGGGACCACGATAGCAATAAAATATATAATTTATACAATGAAATTTTTGATTGCAGGGGTCATGGTTGGAGCAACCTTCAAAGTACCCACCTTAATTTGCCTTTTGGAAATGATGAAGAATTTGGCAGGTTGCATGCTGCAGTAAGAATTTTACTTCCTTTAATTCCTGCTGTTTGCGCAAGCTCTCCTGTTTTGGATTCAAAACCAACAGGTTATCATGATGCCAGGCTCGAAACTTACAGACTGAACCAGCAAAAAATACCATCAATAACAGGTAAAGTTATACCCGAATGTGCTTTTTCAAAAGCAGATTATTACAAGTTGATTTTCGAACCAATGATGAAAGATATTGCCCCTTATGATCCGGAAAATATTCTTGAATGCCATTTTTTAAACTCAAGAGGAGCTATTGCCCGTTTTGACCGTGGTTCAATCGAAATAAGGATTATGGATATACAGGAATGCCCTCTGGCTGACCTCGCAATAACTGAAGCCATTCTTAATGCCTTAAAAATACTAATATTTGAAGTTGAATATTCATTACAAAAAGGCTGGCATGAAAACTCATTATACAATATATTTTTAAACACTGTAAAGGAAGGAGAAAATGCAGTAATAAGTGATAGTAATTACCTACTGTTGTGGGGAATGGAAAGAGATTTTATTTCAGCTGGTGAATTATGGAGGTTTTTATACGGTAAATTTGAAAAAAATATGAATCCGGAATTGAGCCTTATATTTAAACAAATAGTTGATGAAGGAACCCTTAGTACTCGTATTATGAGATATATAAATGGAGATCATTCTTTTGTGAACATTAAAAAGGCATATAGTAAACTGGCCATATGCCTGCAGGAAAACAAACTATTCATTAACGAAAAATGAAGCTGTTCTTATCATGTGAACATGGAGGAAATAGGGTTCCGGAAAATTACAAATTTTTATTTGTTAATGCCTCCCAACTATTAGAAACCCACAGGGGATATGATAAGGGAGCTATTGAGTTATATAATTCGCTTAAATTAACAGGGTTCGATTTTGCAATTTCAAATGAAATAACACGCCTTTTAGTCGATTTTAACAGGTCATTACATCGAAGGTCCCTTTTTTCCGAATTCTCAGGTGTTTTGAGAAAGGATGAAAAATTGACCATTCTTAATAAATATTATTTACCATACAGAAACCTGTTCAGGGAGAATGCAATAAAAATGGCTGAATCGGGCGAATTTGTTTTTCATATATCTGTACACGCATTTACACCTGTTTTAAATGGGATCGAAAGAAATGCCGACATAGGAATTCTGTACAACCCGTCACATGGAATAGAAAAATCTTTAGCCACAAAATGGAAAAAGGAACTAAAATTTATATTTCCTGATTTTAAAATCAGGTATAATTATCCTTATTTGGGTAAAACAGATGGACACGTGGCTCCCTTACGCAAATTGCTCGGTAAAAATTATGCCGGTATCGAATTTGAGCTAAACAGCAAACACTCAGAAAGTATTGAAGTAAGAGAAGGTATTGTGCAGTCATTCAAAGAGTTAATTAAATTTAGAAATAGTTTTTTTACTTAACTAACCAATTCATATATTCAGATAAAAAGGTAAATAATGAATTATTCCTGGGGACACACCAAAAGGTACAATGACTACAGCAGCTATATAAGAAAATTTTTTAATTGCAGTGTTCAGAAAATATCAATAAATGCCGGGTTTACTTGTCCAAACAGGGATGGCTCCAAGGGAACCGGGGGTTGTAGTTTTTGTAACAATGATTCATTTAAACCTTCATATTGTGAGCCATTTATGGATGTAAAGGAGCAGATCGTTAAGGGGATTTCATTGTTCAGAAAACGGCATCCGAATACAAAATTCCTCGCATATTTTCAGAGCTATACAAATACCTATGGCGACCTTTCAGCTATAATAAAACTTTACGAGCAGGCGCTTTCGGTTAATGGTGTAATTGGTATTATTATCGGAACCCGACCTGATTGTTTACAGGTGGAATTATTGGATTATCTCACTCAACTAAATAATAATAAGTATATTACTGTGGAATTAGGAGTTGAGTCAACTTTAGATAGTACCTTGGAGAAAGTTAACAGGGGCCATACCTTTGCCGATACTACGGAAGCTTTTCTTAAGTTAAATGACCGGAATATTTTCACCGGAGCACATCTTATTTTGGGATTACCTGGTGAAACAAGGGACCAAATGCTGCACCACTCTGTTGAACTTTCAAGGTTACCGGTTAATTTTTTGAAAGTACATCAGTTACAATATATTAAAGGAAGCACATTAGGCAATGATTATCAAAAAAATCCGTTAAATTACAATGTAATGGCCTTAGCGGAATATATTGATCTGGTTATTGACTTTTTGGAGCTCCTTTCACCCGAAATTGTGATGGAACGTTTTGCAAGTCATTCTCCGGCAGAACTTTTACTTGCACCATCCTGGGGGCTTAAAAACTTTGAATTTGTCAGAATAGTTGAAAAAAGATTAAATGAGCGTGAAACCTGGCAAGGCAGATTGTTTGGTAAGTCGCTTTTGTAAATCATTATGGTTCTTTTTTATAATTATTTAAAAATAAAAATAATAAATGTTGTAATTTACATAAATAGTTTAGGTATTTTAATCCTTAAAATAGTTTACCTTTAATCTTTTTTGTAAATTTGATATTAATATGCAATTTACATGAAAATAGCAATCGTTACTGATATTCATGAAGATTTTGCTATGCTCGAAAAAGCCATTTCAGCTATTAAGGTAAATGGTTATGATTTGTTGGTTTGTTTGGGCGATATTACCGGGTTTGCACCAACCTTTTATAATCATCTGCCTGATGCTAATGCCTGCCTTGATTTGTTGAAAAGTGAAGCCGATATTGTTCTGGCCGGGAACCATGATTTATTCAGTATTCAAAAATTACCATCTTATCATCTGGAGAAAAATATACCATCAAACTGGCATGAACTTTCACCTGCTGAACGTAAATCAATCTCAGGGAACAAAGTATGGTTATACGAAGATGAAGTATTACCTGAATTAACACTATATAACGAAAAGTATTTAAGCAGTTTAAATGACCAGTATATTTTTGAAACCGGAAATTCCAGAATAATGTTCTCACATTTTGTGTATCCTGATATAGCCGGTTTTGGTCAGTGGTTTCCATACCATATTTGGGAATTATGGCCACATTTTAACTTAATGAAGGCTAATGGATGTAATATTGGATTTGTAGGACATTTCCATCCTGAAAAGTTAACGGTAGTTAGGAAATTTTTTTGGTCAAATGCCACAAAGAAAGATATCGTAGTTGATAGAAAACCCGCTATAATATTTTGCCCCCCTGTTGTAAGAGGAAAATTTAACAGTGGATGCGTAATTTTCGATACTTCAAATAATAGGTTATTAAGTGTTTATATTTAGTAGTATATTATAAATTAAGAGATTGAAATGCATACATACCACAGGTTTATATTACGTATTATTTTCCCGTCAATAGCAACAGTTTTGCTATTTATAGCTGCTATTTTTTTTATAGTGATACCAAATTACCGTGAAAGTTTAATGAACGGAAAACGGGAAACTCTGCGTGAATTAACCAACACGGCGTGGAGTGTTATGCATAAGCTTGATTTAATGGTTACCGAAGACTTTGATTTGGAACAAGCCAAAAATGAAGCTTCTTTGATAATCAGCGATATGCGCTGGGGTAATGAAATGAAGGATTATTTCTGGATTATTGATAATGTGCCTGTTATGATTATGCATCCATACCTTCCCGCTTTAAATGGGATGGATCTTTCAGATTATAAGGACCCTGAAAAGAAAAAACTCTTTGTTGAAATGGTGGCCATTAGTAAAGAAAGTGGCGATGGGTATGTTGATTATAAATGGCAGCGTAAGGATGACAGTCTTACAATTGTACCGAAACTTTCGTACGTGAAATCATATAAGCCATGGGGTTGGATTGTTGGCACCGGCATATACATAGATGATGTTAACAGGGAAATTTCAAACCTTACACGAAAAGTTGTCTGGATATCCATATTCATAACAATTTTAACAGGCGCCCTGATAATTCACCTGGCAAGAAGGAATTTTATGGCAGATATGGAAAGACAAAAGTATCAGGATGACCTTAAAGGATCAATGGAGAAGTATAAAAAACTTGTTGAAGCATCAACCGATGGCGTACTTATGATGGTTAATGATGAGATTGTATATTGTAATAACTAT
This sequence comes from Marinilabiliaceae bacterium, assembly GCA_037439945.1. Classification (GTDB taxonomy): domain Bacteria; phylum Bacteroidota; class Bacteroidia; order Bacteroidales; family Marinilabiliaceae; genus CALEUX01. The sequence continues at coordinate 13,143 of JBBIVA010000050.1, read as the reverse complement.
TTGATTAATATTTTGGGCTATACCCAGGAGGAATATATTACCCAAAACCAAAAACTGGGCGAAGCATTTAAGGTTATTATTGGTGGGAATAAATCAACCGTACCGGCAAACAATTCTTTTGAGCCCGGAAATTCTGCAGAATTAAGATTAAATAAAGCCAACGGATTGATTATTAATGTTGTTGTTAGCAGGTCCAGTTTTGATATGGCCGGTAAAAGTGGATTAATTTGTACAATTAAAGATGTTTCGAAACATAAAGATGTTGAAAGGGAGCTTGATTTAAGCATGGAAAAATTTAAGTCAATAGCCAATTTATTAAATGTTGGTATTTTCCGATGTACAGTAGGGCGAAATGCACGTTTCGTTGAAATAAATTCTAAAGGCTTGGATTTACTGGGATATGTAAATTTACTTGAGTTCAAAAACATTAAAATACAGGATCTGATTGAAGTAATAAGCGAACGAAAGGAGGTTATCAGTGCAATCCGGGAAGGTGGGCACATAAAAGAAAGATTATTGCATTTAAAACGATCTGATGGCACAATTCTGTCATCCATTGTCTCCTTGTTCCCAGTTACCGATTTACATGGTAACCTGGTATTCTGTGACGGAATAATTATTGATGCCTACAATCATATTGGACATGAAAAAACCTTTAGTAAAAGTTCAACCAATTTGCACCTTTCGGCAAACATTTTCCTTCAACCTATAAGCAGGTACATGAGTTCAGCCCCATGGTGTAATTTAGATACCCCGGTTAATATTGCTTCTAAACTAATGACTAAATCAAATGCTGATGTATTACTGGTAATTAATGAAAATAACAAAATAATTGGGCTTTTAACTCATAGTGATTTGAGCAGAAGGGTTATTGCCCTTTCAGGGAGTATTTCAGTTCCGGTATCGCAGGTTATGAGTTCTCCTGTAATATCTGTAAACGAGGGGGATATGGTTATTGATGCATTTAATTTAATGATGCAACACCGGATCTCATACGTGGTTGTGAAATCAAATAATAGTCGTAAGTACTATTATATTAGTTTGTTAAGTTTATCTGAAATGCGAAAGGACTCTCCTGAGTTTATTATCAACAGCATAACAAAATCAGAATCGGTTTATGAGTTAACAGAAATTTTTAACCAACTGCCACGGATTGTTAAAAACCTGGTACAAACTGGGACAGGGGTGACCGCCACCGGAGCCTTTATCAGCAAAATATCAGATTCAATTACAAATAAGCTGATAAATGATGCCATAATAAGTATAGGAAAGCCACCGGCACCTTTTGTTTTCATGGCATTGGGCAGTGAGGGGCGTAAAGAGCAAACACTTGCAACCGACCAGGATAATGCAATTGTTTATATTGCCGAAAATGGTAACCATGATGTTATCTGTCAGGATTATTTCATTAAGCTTGGTGCGGTTGTATGTGATATGCTAAATACAGCCGGATATCCATTTTGCAGGGGTGGCGTAATGGCAATGAACAGAAGTTGGTGTATGGGTTACAGCAGTTGGGAAAAGGTTATAACAGGCTGGATTACAGTTCCAAATCCGCAGGAAATTCTCAATATTTCAATATTTTTTGATTTTAGGCCAATATACGGCAATTTCGAAATCGCCGATGATTTACAATCATTTTGTAAGGCGCTGCTTAAAGATAAGCATGTTTTCTTTTTTAACCTGGCCAAAACAGTTTTAAGCTTAAAGCCTACAGGAATGGATAATATTAATAATTCTTCGGGCTATGATATTAAACTTCCCTTACTTGCCATTACCAGTATTGCAAGGCTCTGGAGTTTAAAATTTGGTGTTTCTGAACGAAATTCAATTGAACGGTTAAACTCCCTTGAAACAATTGGGGCAATTTCAACCAACCTAAAAAGTGAATTTGAGCAAGGAATTGAATTTCTCATGAACCTTCGCTTAAAAAACCAACTGCGACAAATAGAAGGGTATGAAACAGCAGGTAATAATATTCAAACAAGGTATTTATCAAACCTCGACAGGATATTACTTAAGCGTTATATAACAACTATTTATGACCATTTAAACAAAATTACAACCGATTTTCGAATTGTTTAATTGTGAAATACGTTTATTAATTAATTAGTGTAAATACAATAATACCATTAGGTTTAAAATCGTTCTTTAATGTAACCTGATGATAATTAATAATTAATATATGTAAATCATTAATTCCGTAAGGGCAATTAAAACAGGTTGAAATTAATGGAATCCCGGTCTTGTGTTAATCAGAGTTTATTCAGTTGGTCTTAAACAAATTCATATTATTGATTTGAGAAAACCCTTTTTAAAATATCAGTTACACGGGCTACCGGGTCAGTTCTTATTTTTTCCTCTTCATTTGCAAGTTTTAAAAACAGGCCATCAAGGGCCTTTTTGGTTAAATAATCATCAAGTTTTGTTTCAACTTTATTAAAACCTGCAATTTGACCTGCAACAGAACCAGCCAGTTGATTCCACTGTCTGGTAAGGGTTTCCCATGATTTGTTGGTGCTTATACCTGAAACAATTTCTTTATTCAGAGAATAGGAGATTTTCGGTTGATATAAATCATAGAGTTCATTGTAAGTATTGTTTTTTAAATATTGGGTTGCTGAGTTTTTATCACCCCTGAGAATGGCAAATCCGTCTTGTATAGTTAGGTTTGTTATTGCCCTGTAAAAAACCGGGGCAACTTCTTTGGCAGCATCTTCAGCCGACCTGTTTATTCTTAATATTACATCATTTATTAATTTTTCTCCACCAGGGATCCTACTCAGGTTTTTAGTTATGATTTCTGCCTCAGGTGGAAGTAAAATCTTAACCAATTCATCTGAATAATATCCGTTTATTTTGGCTAATCTGTTCGATGCCGAATCAGTACCTACTTTTAAAGCTTCTTTTAGTCCCGCTACAACCTCGTTTTGGGTAAGTATTTTTTCACTTTCAAATGTTCTGGCAATTTGCAAAACCTCTGCACAACCAAATAAAAATAAAGTAGTTGCAGTAATCAGTACTAAATTAATTTTTTTCATCTGTAAATAATTTTATAAAATTTGGTTGAAACTTGATAGGGTTAACCATCGAAGTGGATTTTTATCCCTGTATCCCTGAAATCTGGAATTTGATTTTCAACAAAGCATAAATTTGTGTTAAGCCAAAAATAGTTGCTCCATTGTTTATATTTCTAAAAAAAAGAAAATTACAGCTACTTATTAAATTGAATGTTTATTCAATATAATAACTACATGCTTTTATTATTTTGCCTATTATAATTTGGTTTTCGACTTTTTTTTGCGTTATTATTAAAGAAAGTATTTTTCTCCCTTTTAACTTCTTTATGGTTAAAAGGTGTATTTTTTGTGGATTGTTTTCCAAATAAACTATCCTTTAAATCGTAAATTCCAGATTTTTTGAGCCTGTTTTCAATTATTGGCCTCATTTCAGGTTTGTACCAGAAAAAATACATTCTTTGGTTTTGTTTTTCGTCCCTTGATACTGCCGTAAAAACAGGTTTAAGGGTATAAGGGTGATATCCTGAATAGTAAATCACTGTTGCCAGGGTCATTGGTGTAGGAGTAAAATCCTGTACCTGTTCAAGATTAAAGTCAAGTTGTTTGGTTTCTACAGCCAGTTGAGCCATGTTCTTTTCGGTTGATCCCGGATGGCTTGAAATAAAATAAGGAATAAGTTGTTGATTTAATTTAGCCGTTTTGTTTATTTCAAAAAATAACCGGTTAAACTGTTTAAATAATGAAAAAGATGGCTTCCGCATTAAATTAAGAACTTCATCGCAGGTATGCTCAGGTGCTACCTTTAACCGTCCTGATACATGTTTGGTTATAAGCTCTTTTAAATAAATGCTTTGAGTCTTTTTTTCTTCATCGGGTACTTTGTTGTTCAAAAATAGGTCATACCGGATTCCGCTGCCAATAAATGATTTGGTGATTCCTGGTAAACTGTCAACCTCCTTGTAAACCTTTAGCAAAGGTCCATGCGATGTGTTAAGATTTTTACAGATAGAAGGAAAAATACAGGATGGTTTTTTACACTTTTCACATATTTCATTGTTTATTCCATTCATTTGGTACATGTTTGCACTCGGACCTCCAAGATCTGATATATACCCTTTAAAATCGGGTAAAAGGGCTATTCTTTTTACCTCTTTAACAATTGACCCAACCGATCTTGAAGAAATAAATTTACCCTGATGTGCTGATATAGTGCAAAAACTGCATCCTCCAAAACATCCCCTGTGAAGGGTAACTGAATGTTTTATCATTTCATATGCCGGTATGGCACCCCGGGAGTTATACCTTGGATGGGGTAACCTGGTATAAGGTAAATCATATATTTCATCCAGTTCTTCGGATGATAAAGGTTTAAACTGCGGGTTAACAATAATTCTTTTATTACCAATAATCTGGTGTAACCTGGCAGCTTCAAGGCAATTGGACTCCTCTTCAATATGCCTGAAATCCAATGCGTATTTCTTTTTATGCTTAACACACTCTTCAAAACTGTGTAATTCTATATCTCTCCAGTTTTTTTCGGGTTTAATTAATTTACCGGCATCCTGAATAATGGCTGTTTGCTTTATATTGGTAAGGTTGCTAAAAGGTACACCTTTTAGTAAAAGCCTAGTAATTTCGCCAATAGGTTGTTCACCCATACCATAAACCAGCATATCAGCACCTGACCAATGAAGAATTCCTGGAAGTAGTTCGTTTTTCCAGTAGTCGTAATGGGTTAACCTACGTAAAGAAGCTTCCACCCCACCAAGAATAACGGGTACATCAGGATAAATTTTCTTAAGAATGGATGAATATACAGATGCTGCATAATCAGGTCTGAAACCTGGTTTTCCACCGGGAGTGAATGCATCATCTGATCTTAATCTTTTATTGGCTGTATAATGATTTACCATGGAATCCATATTTCCGGCCGTTACACCAAAAAATAATCTGGGAGGTCCAAGCTTTTTAAAATCCCTTAAATCATCACGCCAGTTGGGTTGGGGCACTATGGCAACTTTTAATCCAAAAGATTCTAAAAGCCTGCCAATTACGGCCGTTCCAAAAGCCGGATGGTCAACGTATGCATCACCGGAAAACAAAATTACATCGGGTTGTTCCCATCCCAATGTTTCCATCTCTTTTAATGATATAGGCAACCAGTTTTGTATTTGTGGTATATAGGTCAAATATTTTTTTTGGCAAAGGTAGCACTTTTTAAATTTTATATTTTGAATAGTTACAATCCTTAAAATGATAATTTCCGGGGTTAGAGAGTATATTTAATTGAAAGTTAGAATTATTTAAATTAATTAGCTTTAAGAAGTGCAAAAGATATCCAGAATTTTTTTTAATTTTAAAACCAATGTTAACTTTGTAATTATTATTAATATAAAATGGTTAATCCAAATATTGACTTGGTAGTAACACTTGAAGAGAAAATTGACCAGTTGGTTGATAGGTATAAATCTGAAAAGGAAGAGAATAGAATTTTGCGCAGTCAGATAAGCCAGTTAACTGTACAACTTGAAAAGTCAAACTCCTCCTATGCCCAGCTTGAAGAGCGCTTTAACAATTTAAAGATATCCAAATCTTTAGAGGCATCAAGTGAAGATGTTCATGAAACCAAGGTTAGGATTAATCAAATAGTGCGGGAAATTGATAAGTGTATAGCTCTGTTAAATCGTTAATGACATCAGATGGATGATAAACTTTCTATACGGGTGAATGTTGCCGACCGGTTTTATCCTTTGCGTGTTGAAAGGGATGATGAGGAACGCATTCGAAAAGCGGCTCGGCTGATTAACGAAAAAGTTTTGCAGTATAAACAACGTTACAACGACAAGGATGTTCAGGATTTTTTAGCCATGGCTGCGTTACAATATGTGATTAAGGCCCTGGAAATGGAAAACACTCATGATGCGGCCCCTTTAATTGAAGCGGTTTCGTTATTGGAACAAAAACTGGAAAACATTTTGGCAGAACAATAAAAATTTAATTTAAATATATCCCGCATTTTTTCCCTGAGACCATACCGGTAAAGGTTGGTCTTAAATGCATTTGGCATGGGAGAAAATGCTTTTTTTTTAATATCAACTTAATAACAATTTTAATGGAAATAATTATAGGAGTTATAGCTTTTTTTTCCGGTGGAACTATTGCCTGGATAATATTGGTTAAGGCAGTACAGTCGCGTTCCAGAAAAATTATTCGCGAGGCCGAAGCCGAAGCCGAGGTAATAAAAAAAGAAAAAATTCTTCAGGCCAAGGAGAAGTTTCTATATCTAAAAGCTGAACACGAAAAAGAAATAAATAACAGAAACGCAAAAGTAATAGCAATTGAAAGTAAAATAAAACAAAAGGAAGTTGCTATATCCCAGAAATTTGAAGAAGTACAGCGTAAAAGCAAGGAAGTGGACACAATAAGGGAAAATTTGAATTCTCAGATGGAACTTGTTGATAAAAAGAATGATGAACTTGAAAAAATTCATAAACAACAAGTTGAAAAGCTTGAATCAATTTCAGGAATGTCAGGTGAAGATGCCAAGGAAATGCTTATGGAATCACTAAAAAATGAAGCCAGGACCGAGGCAATGTCTTACATTAATGATATAGTTGATGAAGCCAAAATAAATGCCAACAAAGAGGCAAAACGTATAGTTTTAAATACTATTCAAAGAGTATCAACCGAAACTGCCATCGAGAATTCGGTAACAATATTCCATATAGATTCAGATGAAATTAAAGGGCGCATAATTGGCCGTGAGGGACGTAACATTAGGGCACTTGAGGCCGCTACAGGTATAGAAATTATTGTTGATGATACACCCGAGGCCATTGTTTTATCAGGATTTGATCCGCTGCGCCGTGAGGTTGCACGGCTGGCTTTGCATCAACTTGTTACCGATGGAAGAATTCACCCTGCAAGAATTGAGGAGGTTGTAAATAAGGTTAAAAAACAGGTTGAAGAGGAAATAATTGAAATAGGCAAAAGAACAACAATCGACCTTGGGGTTCACGGGCTTCATCCCGAGTTAATAAAGCTTGTTGGAAAAATGAAATACAGGTCATCTTATGGTCAAAACCTTCTTCAACATAGCAGGGAAACAGCAAATTTATGCGCAATTATGGCTACTGAACTTGGGTTGAATGCCAAAAAGGCAAAACGCGCCGGTTTGTTACATGATATTGGAAAAGTATCTGATGAAGACCCGGAATTACCACATGCTATTCTTGGAATGAAACTTGCTGAAAAGTATAAGGAGAAACCTGAAATTTGCAATGCCATTGGGGCCCACCATGATGAAGTTGAAATGACATCGCTTATTTCACCCATTATCCAGGTATGCGACGCAATTAGCGGAGCCCGTCCCGGCGCCCGTCGTGAAGTGGTTGAAGCCTATATTAAACGATTAAAAGATCTGGAAACCCTTGCCCTAAACTACCCGGGGGTTCTTAAAACATATGCAATACAAGCCGGAAGAGAATTGCGTGTTATTGTTGGCAGTGAAAAAGTTACAGACAAGGAGGCCGAAGAATTATCTTTCGATATTGCAAAGAAAATTCAAACAGAAATGACCTACCCTGGACAGGTTAAAATAACTGTAATTAGGGAAACCAGGGCAATTAGTTTTGCAAAATAATAAGGTTGAAAATTAAAAGACGGCATATTTTACAAGCCGTCTTTTTTAATAATATTCATTCCTGAATGAATATTACCTGTGCCAAAATATGTTATTGGGTGAGAAACCTGCGAATAACAAAAAAACGTTTAGTGTTGTACCAAAAATAGAAGTTTGTGTTAAAACAGATAATATTATAGCTTAAATAATTAATTCATAATTATCTTGTTGTAAAATTTAATGGGACTAATTGAGAACAAAAGGGTATTGGTGACCGGTGGAGCAGGTTTTATAGGTTCAAACCTGGTTGATACACTGTTAAGACAAAACAATATTGTTATTTGCCTCGATAATTTCTCCACAGGCAAACGCGAAAATATTAAAAACCATCTTAATAACCCCTGTTTTAGTTTGCTGGAAGGTGATATAAGGGATTTATCAACCTGTTTAAAGGCCGCAAGGGATGTTGATATAATTCTCCATCAGGCAGCACTCGGGTCTGTTCCAAGATCTGTTAAAGACCCAATTACAACCAATGAGGTTAACATTAATGGTTTTTTAAATATGCTTGTGGCATCACGTGATTGCAATGTTAAAAGGATGGTATATGCAGCAAGCAGTTCAACCTACGGCGATAGCACAGAGATGCCCAAAATTGAAGACCGTATTGGACAACCCTTGTCACCTTATGCCGTAACTAAATATGTAAATGAGTTATATGCATCGGTTTTTTCAAAAACTTATAAGATAGAACTGGTGGGATTACGTTATTTTAATGTGTTTGGACCAAAGCAGGACCCACACGGGGCCTATGCAGCAGTTATACCTTTATTTATAAAAAACCTGATTTCGGGTGTTTCTCCGGTAATAAACGGCGATGGCTCCTACTCCCGTGACTTTACCTATGTTGCAAACGTTATTATGGCTAATCAGTTGGCCGCCACAGTTGAATCGGACAAGGCAATTAATACTGTTTATAATATTGCCTGTGGAAACCGTACAACATTAACCGAAATGGTTGAAATAATAAAGGGTTTCCTTTCCGAATTTGACCAATCAATTAAAAATATTGAAATAAAAAATGGGCCTGAAAGAGTTGGTGACATCCCTCATTCGCTGGCATCCATCGAAAAAGCAAAACAATTTTTAGGTTATAACCCTAAATATCAATTTAAAGATGGATTAAAAGAGGCAATTGGGTGGTATTGGGAAAATTTGAAGTAGGGGGTAGGTATTAGTTCTTAACTGTGAAGTGGTTGAATTTTATTTTACAGGGTTCAGGATTTTTTAGTATAATAATAATATCAATAATATAAAAAATGGCAAAAATTGCATTGATTTCGGGAGTAACAGGACAAGATGGCGCTTATTTGTCTGAGTATCTTTTGAAAAAAGGTTATATAGTTCATGGTATTAAAAGGCGCAGCTCTCTGTTTAATACTGAGAGAATTGATCATATTTACCAGGACCCGCATGCAAAAAATCGTAATTTTATTCTCCATTATGGTGATTTAACCGATTCAACTAACCTGATTAGAATTATTCAGGAAACCCAGCCTGATGAAATTTATAACCTTGCTGCCATGTCGCATGTGGGGGTGAGTTTTGATACTCCTGAATATACTGCAAATGCTGATGGGATTGGAACTTTACGTTTTCTTGAGGCAATAAGGTTATTGGGATTGAAGGATAAAACCCGGTTTTATCAGGCTTCCACATCCGAACTTTATGGCCTGGTTCAGGAAGTTCCGCAATCGGAGAAAACCCCATTTTATCCACGTTCACCCTATGCTGTTGCTAAGATGTATGGTTATTGGATTACTGTAAATTACCGCGAAGCTTATGGAATGTATGCATGTAACGGAATACTGTTTAACCATGAGTCCCCCATAAGAGGTGAAACATTTGTAACACGAAAAATAACCCGCGCAGTTGCCCGTATTGGGCTAAAAATGCAGGATAAACTTTATCTGGGTAATTTATCAGCCCAACGAGACTGGGGACATGCAAAAGATTATGTTAAAGCTATGTACCTGATTTTACAGCAGGATAATCCGGACGATTACGTTGTTGCAACAGGAATAACAACTGAAGTCAGGGATTTTGTAAGAATGGCTTTTGAATATTTGGGTTGCGGGATTGAATTTAGAGGTGAGGGTGCAGAAGAAAAAGGATATATTGTTACTTGTAATATTGCCGAATACCAGCATTTAATTGGGAAATGTGTTGTTGAGGTGGATCCGCGTTATTATAGGCCATCTGAGGTTGAACTATTAATTGGGGACCCAACAAAGGCTAAAACTCAACTGGGCTGGGAACCAAAATATGATCTTAAATCCCTTGTGGAGGAAATGATGTCGTCGGATATAAAACTGATGAAAAAGGACAAATATCTGAATGATGGTGGATACCAAACACTTAATTATTTTGAATAATGGAAAAGAAGAGCAGGATTTATGTGGCCGGTCATAGTGGATTGGTTGGGTCGGCAATTACAAATGAATTAAAAAGCAGCGGTTACAATAATCTTATTTTACGGGAGCGCGATGAGTTGGATTTAATGAATTATGACGAGGTTAGTTCATTTTTTGAACATGAAAAACCTGAATATATTTTTCTTGCGGCAGCGAAGGTTGGAGGTATTCTTGCCAATAATACCTTCCGCGGAGAATTTATTTATGAGAATCTTCAAATTCAGAATAATGTAATTCATTTGGCCTGGAAATACGGTGTGAAAAAATTACTTTTCCTTGGCAGTTCTTGTATATATCCGCGTAACTGCCCTCAGCCAATGAAAGAAGAGTACCTTTTAACCGCACCCTTGGAATATACAAACGAGCCATATGCAATTGCCAAAATTGCAGGCATGAAAATGTGTGAGGCCTATAACCTCCAGTATGGTACCGATTTTATTGCTGTTATGCCTACAAATTTGTATGGTTTAAATGATAACTATAATCTTCAGAATTCACATGTATTACCGGCACTCATTCGAAAAATGTATCTTGCCAAAAATCTTGAAGAAGGGAATTTTGAAGCCATACGTAACGATTTAAAGGAGAAACCCATGAGTGGTATTGATCCTTTATCAGGTGATTCAAGAATTATTGATATACTGCAGGGATTTGGTATTAATAAGGATTCTGATGGTTGTACTGTTAAACTATGGGGTACAGGTAAACCACGGCGGGAATTTCTTCATTCTGCAGATTTGGCAAATGCCGTGGTATTTATAATGAATAATATCAGCTTTAAGGATGTAATAAAACAACGTGGGTTGGATGAGATAAGAAACACCCATATAAATATCGGCTCAGGCGAAGATTTGTCAATTAACGAACTGGCAGAAACGGTTAAGAAGATAACCGGTTTTAATGGGAAAATTGAGTGGGACAGTGACAAACCGGATGGAACTTTCAGAAAATTAATGGACAATTCAAGATTGAAAGCTCTTGGGTGGAAACCAGAAATTTCACTTGTGGATGGTATTTCAAGAGTTTTTAAAAATTATTGCAACAGGTAAAATATTTGTCTATAAAATGATAGTGAAATCTCCATTTCAAAATTGTATGTTCAAACTGGTAAGTTTTTACAGGGGAGATTTACAGCATTTGTTTTATTAACTGGATTGATTAAATTTGTTTTTTTCATTGTTTATTTAGCTTGATACAAATTAGAAGTATATGCGTATAATATTATTATTATCATCATTGGTAGTCTTTGTTTTGATGAGTTTTGGCTGTGGAAAATCAAAAGATAAGAAGGAGGTTGATGCCGAAAACCCTATACTCACAATTACAAAGCCAATGGCCGACCATCAATATATCAGGGGTGGCAATAACAGGGTAATTTTTTCGGGCAGTGTTAGTGACGATTTAGCTCTGGAAAAACTTGTAGTGACCCTGGAATGGCATGGTTCAACAAAAAGTGCCGGGTTTGATGGCTATGGAACAGTAACTTCGGTTTATGATCCATGGCCTTTGAAAACAGAAACCATTACCATAACCGGTAAAACACAAACCTATAGCGACAGGCCTCTTTTTAACCAACCAATTCCAGACAATATTAAACCGGGTTATTATAAACTTTCTTTTGAGTTATTCGATTTGGCAAAAAAAAGTGTTAAAATTGAAAGGTTGGTTTATATAATATAATGTTGGTTTTATATAATATTAAGGGCCATCAGGCCCTTTTTTTATAATAGTAAAACAAAATATTTCATAAAATGGGGCATTCCTTTGATAAAATTGTAAACAGAGAAGGTAGTAGGGCAATAAAACTGGAATTCAGGCTAAAAAACTTTGGGACATCTGATGTAATTCCTTTATGGGTTGCCGATATGGACTTTGAGGCCCCTCCGGCGGTTATTGAGGCTCTTAAACAGCGTGTAAATCATCCTGTTTATGGTTACACTAATCGTCCACAGCAGTTTTTTGATTCAATTAAATCATGGCTCTACCGAAGGTTTTCATGGGAAGTCGATACCAAATGGATTGATTTTTCTCCGGGAGTTGTGCCTAACCTTGGATTGGCCGTTCAGGCTTTTACAAATCCAGGGGATGGTGTAATTATCCAACCCCCGGTTTATCCGCCATTTTTTGGGGTTGTAACCGATTTTGGCCGAAAAGTAGTTGAAAATCCCCTAAAAATGAATGCAAATGGTTATACAATAGATTTTGACCATTTTGAAAAAGTGGCAGCAAATCCCGAAACAAAACTTTTATTACTTTGTCATCCGCATAATCCTGTTGGTAGGGTATGGACAGTTGATGAATTGAGGCAATTAGGTGAATTGTGCATTAAACACAACGTTATTATTATTTCAGATGAAATCCATTGTGATTTGGTGCTGTTTGGAAATAAGCATATTCCGCTGGCTTCAATTTCTCCTGAAATTGCTGAAATAACCCTTACCTGTATGGCTCCAAGTAAAACTTTTAACCTGGCGGGTTTCAGTACTTCATATATGATTTCAGGTAATCGTGAAATATTAAACCGGGTACGCTCCTTAATATCTGGGTATCATCTACATATGGGTAATACATTTGGTGCCATAGCCCTTGAAGCTGCTTACAATCACTCAGAACTTTGGCTTGAAGAGCTAATAAAATACCTTGAAGGCAATGTAAATTATGTTATGAGTTTTTTTAACGAATATATGCCTGAAATTAAGGTTTATAAGCCTGAAGCTACTTATTTAATGTGGCTGGACTTCAGAAGCTGGGGTTTAAATTCAATTGACCTAAAAAAGTTTATAATTAAAAAAGCAGGCCTCGGATTGAACGATGGCCCAACATTTGGTGAACAGGGAACAGGGTTTCAAAGGATGAACGTGGCAAGCCCCAGGACCACTATTGAGAAAGCCCTGTACCAACTTTACCATGCTCGTAACCAATTATAATTGAACTAAGTTTTACAGCCTCTTTTTACATGCCAATATTTTGAATTACAAAGTTTGTAATTATGTTAAAAGGATTTATTTTGAACATAGTTCAAATATAA
>JBBIVA010000049.1:0-23934 GCA_037439945.1 Marinilabiliaceae bacterium | reverse complement strand
CGGATAGGAGTACGAATAAAAAGAGGGCGTCTCGGACTTTTGAGACACCCTCTTTCTTTTTCTGAAAAGTTTTTTTATTTGGTAGAACTTTCTAAACGTTTCATAATAGAAAATACAAACAGGGCTGATAATAAACAGCAAACTATAAATATTGCCCAAAGTGCCCATAAGTCAATTTTTGACCAGAAATCACTTCCAATAAATAGTAACTTGTTCCCAACAGCGGTGGCTAAAAGCCAACCACTTTGCATAAGGCCCTGAAACCTTGGCGGAGCAACTTTTGACACAAATGAAAGTCCCATTGGGCTCAGGAACAATTCAGCAATTGTTAAAACCAGGTAACTGCTAATAAGCCAATATGCACTTACCCTGGAATAATCAGGTACTGGATTAAACTGGGTTGAACCATCAGCACCAATATACTGCAATTGATGAGGCGATACTAAATCCAGCGAAGCAACAAGGATTATAAGGAAACCGATTGCCGCTATTATCATACCTATACCTATTTTTTTTGGAGTTGATGGCTCATAGTTTTTCACCCTTAGCCATTCAAAAATACCCATTACAGGAAAGGTTAGAGAAACTATAAACAGTGGGTTAAATGACTGGAAAACCTCTGGTGAAATTGGATTGTTTTGGGTATAACCTGAAGTAAAGTACCAGCAAAAAGCGGTGCCACCAAGTAGCATTATCGATGAAATTATTCTGATTTTCATGCTTTTACCTGATACCAGCCACACAAAACCCGCTGCTGCACAAATAAACGCCAGAATTGAATCAAGGTTAAAAAACAAATTGGTGAAAGCGCTAACTGTTTTCACTGTATAATCGCGGGCATAAAAAGTAAGGGTTAATCCATTTTGATGGAACGACATCCAAAAGAAAACCACTACTATAAAAACCAAAATTAGTGACGAAACCCGCGGGCGTTCTTCTTTTGTTGAAATTTGAAAAATCCATGCAATAAATCCAACAAACAAACCAATTGCCATTCCCATGGCCATATCATCTAAAAGGAAATAGAAGATGACAGATGTAGTTGTTAATAATCCTGCCGCCAAAAGTAAGGCAATAGGATTTGATGTTGAATGAGCTTTTGAGATATTTTCCTTTGAATCGGTTGATTTAATAGCTGCCTTTGAAACATTTGGCAATAACTTATTAAAGAATGAATATACTATCAGCGAAACGATCATTGCACCGGCGGCTATGGCAAATGCATAGTTGTACCCTTTTGAAAAAGCATCAATATAACTTTGAGCAAACTGTGTTAAATCGGTAACTGCAACATTTGATACACTATTGGCCAGATCCTGGAATGTTGTTGTATCCTGTAGTTTTCCATTTAAAAAGGCATGGCATAGGGCAGGCAAACTACCATCGTGCTGAAACCCCTGGGTGCTTAAAAACCAGTTTCTAATACCTTTGGCTACAAACGGGGCAAAAAATGCACCAATGTTTATGCCCATATAAAAAATCATAAAGGCTGAATCACGTACTTTTGAATATTTAGGGTCATCGTACATTTGTCCGACAACCGCCTGCAAATTACCTTTAAAAAGTCCATTACCAAAAGCAATTGTGAATAACCCTATCAAGGTAATGGTTAGTGTCATGCCCGGTACGGCAATTATTGAATATCCGGCAAGCATTACAAACAAACCTATCAAAATCACGAATTTATACTTACGGGTTGAGTCGGCAATTATACCTCCAATTAAGGCTAGGGCGTAAATACCAAAGTAAAACCAGCTATAGTAATTTCCGGCATCTTTTTCCGACAAGCCATACTTGGCTTGCAAAAACAGAACCAGGATGGCCATCATTGTATAGAAGCCAAAGCGTTCCCCCATATTTGAGAAGAATGCTACCAGAAGTCCTTTTGGGTGACCTTTTAACATAAATGAGTTATTAAATTGTTTATTACTTTTTTTTCGCTCACCACAAAGATAAAAATCTAACTGAAATGAAAAACTGAGAAATAATATGTATTCAAAATTTTTTTAACAGGTAATTGTTTAATAATATAAATAATAGGCCAATAAGCACCGAAAAGGCATGTAAACATCTAATAAAACCTTAAAATTATTAAAAAATCTGATTTCTATATTGTGTAAGAATTTAATTTCTTGCCTGTTATGTTAAGATGAAATTGGATAAAACAGTTTTGTTTTTAACACTTTATACCAGTTATCTTACTTAAACATCATTATGGGTAAAAATCTTTATTTTAACTATTATCCGTGACCTTTCCATTTACCTTAATATCCTATATGCTAATATCTAAATATCTTAAATCTAAATATCTTAAATCTTCCCTTTCTCTTGGAAGTTAATGCTTTAAGCTCTCTTCGTAAAATTAGTTTATGTAATATTTTATTTGTAGATTCTTATCTTATAAATTTGTGTAATTACTTTATTTAGGTAATCTTGATTTCTTATATAATTTCGGAATTTATTAGATTTTTAAGTGATGAAAGTTTTTCCTGTCAGGGTTATTCCTGAAATTGACAACTATACTATCGAAAAAGAACCTATCCTGTCGGTTAACCTGATGGAGAGGGCGGCCCAAAAAATTTTTAAGTTTATTAAGGAGAATTACGGGAAATCGAGCTTTTTGGTGTTGGCAGGGCCAGGAAACAATGGAGGGGATGCCCTCGCTGTATCGCGAATGTTATTATTGGATGGTTTTGATGTAACAATTCTTTTATTGTGTAAAAAAGGGTTATCTGCCGATGCATCCATAAATCTTGAAAGGTTGAGGCATATTAGTCAGGCCAAAATTGAAGTGTGGGATGAAACCGGGTTGTTACCTGAAATTTCAGATAATTGTATAGTTATTGATGGATTATATGGAACTGGCTTAAACCGCCCCTTATACGGAAGTGCATTAAATCTTATTCAGGAAGTTAACAAGCTAAAAATTACCGTTATTGCTATTGATATACCTTCGGGGCTATTGGGCGAGAATAATGGGCAGAATAACAGGGATGGGATCATTCGTGCTACTCAAACACTATCTTTCCAGTTTCCTAAACTGGCATTTCTGTTTCCCGAAAATGAAAATTTTGTTGGAAAGTGGGAAGTTGTTGATATTATGCTGGATAACAACAAGATTGAAGAGTTGTCAACTGATTGGTATTTAACATCCCAAAACCAGATAAAAAACATTATACCCCTTAGAAAAACTTTTAGTCATAAGGGAAAATTGGGCAATGTGCTACTTATTGCAGGAAGCTACGGAAAAATGGGTGCAGCTGTTTTGGCATCAAAAGCTTGCCTAAGAGCAGGAGCAGGTTTGGTTACGGTTCAAATTCCACATGCCACTTGCAGTATTATCCACACCTCAGTACCCGAAGCCTTGGTAAATATTGACAGGTCAGACCTTATGTTTACAGAGTTTCCAAATCTGGAACCTTTTTCAGCCGTGGGTGTTGGGCCTGCAATCGGAACCCGTTCCAATTGCACTAAAGCTCTTGCCGAATTGTTTAATCAAATAGGCCATAAACCTTTAGTTATTGATGCCGATGCAATTAATATTTTATCGCAATATCCTGACATATTGGATAAACTGCCCCATAATGCAATACTTACCCCTCATCCAAAAGAATTTGAGCGGTTAGTGGGTTCATGGACAGATGATTATCAAAGGTTGCAAATGGCAGTTGATTTTTGCCGGTCGCGAAATGTGATAATAGTTTTAAAAGGGGCCTACACTACAATAGTTTTTCCTGATGGTAAATGCCATTTTAATCCAACCGGAAATCCAGGGATGGCCACAGCAGGTAGCGGCGATGTACTAACCGGGATAATTCTTGCATTACTTGGCAGGGGAATAGCCCCGCGTGAAGCTGCCATTGCAGCTGTTTATATACATGGATTGGCCGGCGATATTGCTTGCGATAAGGAGGGGGAGGATGCGTTAATTGCATCTGATATAATTGGTTGTATGGGACCGGCATTTAAGAAAATATTGCAATAAAAATTTAAAATCCATCGTTATTATATGGGTACTTAAAGGTTTATTTTAATTATAAATTAATTTTTTTTAAAAATATGAATATAAGGTGGGTTATTATATTGATAATTACAATACTATTTGGATGTTCAACCGGCAAGGAAATTTCAAGTGGAACCGTAAATCAGGTATCAGGTCCTTATCCATCCGGACATGGATTATGGTATAATTTACCAAAAACAGTTATTCGGGTTGAAATGGTAGCAGAAAAGGTAGTAGTTAAACCAGGGCCTTTTTTTCGTTTTTCACAGCGATTATTAAACATAACTGAAGTTGAAACCGAAAGTAAGGAGGAGTGGAAAATAATTGGGGCCAAAATTTCAACCTATGGTGTTCCTGATGAAGAAAGACTTTATAATATTTCAACAATAGGGAATTCGTCATACGCTGCAGTAAATCTTACTAAAACCAGAATTTTGGCCGGAATTAATTTGAATAGTTTCGATGAAACCCAGATTCCTTTGGCTGAGGTTGAGAAAATTATTTCAATGGCTGATGTTCAGTTTAATGATGTTCCATATACCGAAGAGCAACTTATTAAGAGTAGCACAGGTGCAATGGCAGAGGAAGTAGCGAAGGAAATATACAGGCTAAGGCAGTTACGTAACCAGGTTGTAAGGGGCGAGGTTGAAATGTTGCCTCCTGATGTTGGATCCTATAAACTGGCAATTGAGTATATTGACCGGCAGGAGAAAGCTTTTAAAGAATTGTTTACCGGTAAAGTTGTTAAACAAACTGTTACCCGCTATTTTGATTTTATACCCCAGGCTAACAAACCATTGAACACAGTTTTGTTAAGATTTTCACAACAGAATGGGTTTCTTGATCCTATGGATGTTAGCGGTACACCGGTTTATATTGAAGTGGAGACTGATACAAGGAATTCAAAAAATTTTGTAACCGGGGAAAACAAGAAAAGTATTAATACCACTGGTTTAGTTTATTGTAATCCGGTAACTGCTCAAATTAAAGTAATTGACAGAACTCTTTTGTTAACAAGTAAACAGGTTCAGATTTCTCAATTTGGCCAGATTTTGAGGTTGCCATCCGATGTGTTTAATAACCGTGAAGTTGGAGTTGAGTTGGATACTTCAACCGGTGCTGTTAAACGGATTTTTTATAAATAGTATTTTCACAATACGGTAAATCAGTAAAAACATAAATAATTATGAGTAAAGAATTATTGTCATTGGAACCAAAGCTGCTTTGGGAAAATTTTTATAATCTTACAACTATTCCGAGACCTTCAAAAAAGGAGGGCGAAGCCGTTAAATTTGTTGAAAAAATTGGCTGTAGTCTTAACCTTGAAACAATTACCGATAAGGTTGGGAATGTTATAATAAGAAAACCTGCTACTCCTGGATATGAAAACAGGAAAGGTATTATACTCCAGTCGCACCTTGATATGGTTCCTCAAAAAAACAGCGATAAAAAGCATGATTTTGAAAAAGATCCAATTCAGGCTTATATTGACGGAAACTGGGTTAAAGCCAACGGTACAACCTTAGGGGCTGACAATGGCATAGGTGTGGCCGCAACAATTGCAGTGCTTCAATCAAATGATATTCATCACGGACCCATTGAAGCACTGTTTACAATTGATGAGGAAACAGGGATGACAGGTGCCAACAACCTTCAACCCGGAATATTAAAGGGCGATATTTTGATAAATTTGGACTCGGAGGACGAAGGTGAGCTATACGTTGGTTGTGCCGGGGGTACAAATGCCAACGTGAGGTTTACAATTAAACCAGAAGCAGTAATGCCTGGCTCCGAGGCATTTAAAGTAAGCCTTACAGGTTTAAAAGGAGGGCATTCAGGCCTTGATATTAATCTAGGAAGAGGAAATGCCAATAAGTTGATATTTAGATTTATAAAATTTGCGGTGGCCAAAATGGGGGTTAGGCTGTCATCAATTGATGGTGGTAGCCTTAGAAACGCAATACCACGCGAAGCTTTTGCAGAAATAGTTGTTCCCTCCTCATCAGTTAATGAGTTTCTGGAAACAGTTGACGATTTTCTCGAAACTTTTAAATCAGAACTTGGAAAAACAGAGCCGGATATTAAGTTTTCGGCTGAAAAAATTAATTTACCCGCATTTATTTTTGATGAACTAACCCAGGATGATTTAATCAACTCAATTCAGGCTTGTCCCAACGGAGTGGTAAAAATGAGCACAGATATGGCAGGTTTGGTTGAAACATCGTTAAATCTGGCAATTATTAAATCTGATAAACACGAGGTTAAAGTTCTTGCTTTAATAAGAAGTTCGGTTGAAAGCGCCAAGGAAGATGTTGAGTCAACACTTGAAAGTATTTTCAGACTGGCAGGGGCTGAAATTTGGTTTGACGGGCAATATCCGGGATGGAAACCAAATATGGACAGCCAGATATTAAAAACAATGCAAAAAGTTTATCATGATAAATGGAAAAAGGTTCCTGAAATAAAAGCAATTCATGCCGGGCTCGAATGTGGTATTCTTGGAAGCGTGTATCCAAACTGGGAAATGATTTCATTTGGGCCAACAATCAGGTTTCCCCATTCACCCGATGAAAAGGTGCAAATTGATTCAGTAGAGCTGTTCTGGCAGTTTTTGGTTGAAACCTTGAAAAACGTTCCGGTTAAGTAATAACAGGGTTATTTAATAAATAGTTTAACTAAAAATATAGAAAAGTGAAAAATACTTTACGTGACTCATCGGCAATGCGTTGGATTGTGCTAATTCTTATTAGCAGCCTTATGTTGGCCACTTATTGGTTTAACGATTTTTTGGGTGGTATTAAAGGATTAATGAACTCCGAACTTGGTATAACCAGCGAGGAATTTGGCCGGATTATAGCTGCCACTACCATAGCCAATGTATTTGGTATGATTATTATTGGCGGAATAATTCTTGATAAATGGGGTATAAGACTTGCCGGATTGGTTTTTGGCAGTATGGCCTTTGCTGGAGCCGGAATAACTGCTTTGGCTTTATCAGGTTTTTTTGGCAGCGATAAATCAGTTATGCTGATTTGGGCAATGGCCGGAAGATTGTTATTTGGTTCAGGGCTTGAAGTTGTTTGTGTGGTGGTTACCCGTACAGTTGTTAAATGGTTTAAGGGTTACGAACTCGCCCTGGCGTTAGCTGTAAATATGGGATTTGGTCGTTTAGGGTCGGCAATGGGTATTTCTTTATCACCCGACTTGGCAGGTACTACCGTTTCACCGGCCGTTTCATTTGCGGCCGTACTAATTGGGTTATCGCTTATAATGTTTTTAATTTATCTGATTTTTGATTTTAAGTTAGACAGGCAAAATAAGGCAAACCTGTTATCATCGGGGCAACAAGCTGATGATGAAGAATTTCATTATTCGGATTTATTGAAGTTAGTTACAAACAAGTCGTTTATTTTCATTGCATTATTATGTGTTGCATTTTATTCGGCAGTATTTCCTTTTATTCAGTATGCCCCCGATTTATTAGTGAATAAATTCGGCTTTACAAGGGATTTACCCGTTGATGGCAATTTTAATTTAATGGGTAGTGCAACTCTTGGTATTGTTTTTATTTACCTTGTACTTTTTGCATTTGGACTTGGGTTTTCTATGATTCCATCTAAAATGAAAACAACACAGGGAAAATATTTAACTCTTTTGGTAATTTTTGTTTTGTTTGGAGTTTTTGTTTATGGTTTAAGGGATGTATTTTCGGTTTGGCTTAACAATGGCGCTAAAACCACTTCTTTAATACCAATGGGAACCATTTTATTCACACCAATTTTTGGCGGATATGTTGACCGTAAAGGTAAAGCGGCATCGCTTATGATACTTGGTTCTTTTCTTTTAATATTTGCCCATTTATCGTTGTCGGTATTTAATAATGTCTATTTAGGATACCTTGGCTTATTGAGTCTTGGGATTGCATTCTCGCTGGTTCCGGCGGCAATGTGGCCATCGGTGGCACGCATTGTTGCAGAGAGCAGGCTCGGAACAGCTTATGCAACAATGTTTACCGTTCAAAATTGGGGTTTGATGGCATTTTTCTGGGGTATTGGAGCATTTCTGGATTTTACAAACAAAAACAATTTGGAGAAAATTCTGAACAATGAAATGCCCTATGACTATACCTGGCCAATATTAGTATTGGTTTTTACAGGCATAGTTTCAATTTACCTGGCTGTTCAGCTTAAGAAGGCTGACAAAAAGCAGGGATATGGTTTGGAATTACCGGCATCCAAAAAATAGAAACCACTGTTTTCATACAAAATAAGGATATGATTATTGTAAATTACGTATAAAACCAACAACTTCGGTTGTTGGTTTAAAACCCAACTCAATAATGGGGATTTTTGAAGAAATTTCAATTATCCTGTCAAGGTGAATGGCAGTCATATCTTTATCATAAAAATGTTGAATGCAATTCGACATTAATCTTAAAGCACCCTGAGACCCGGCAATTATTTTTTGCTGGTTTTGGGGTGTTTGCATTAAAATAAATGCTTTGGTTAAAGGTGCCATTACAGGTGTCTGGGCATAATACAACATAGGAGTGTTGAAAATATGCCATTGATTATCACATTTGTGAAGCCAAAGGCGGTCATCATTAATAATGTGAGCCCCTTTTTCTTTCCATAAACGGCTCATGGTTGTTTTGCCAATGCCCGATACTCCCGTAAACAAATACCCATTACTTAAATCACTTACTCCCGATGCATGAATTAGTAAACCTCCGGTGAAATGAGCCATGTAAACCATCAGCAATGATCCAAGGGGATGAAACAACGGGTCAATTTCAATAATACCGGGGTTTTTGGATTTAATCTGAACCTCTATCTTTTTTCGGGTTAAATCAAGTATTGCCGAGGTTTCCAACAATGTGGGGTGATCGTAAAAATCAATGAATAAATTCACAAGGTCACCATTTTTTAGAACTTTCCATTGATATGGGATAGTTGAATCATCAAACGATTCACCTACAAAAACCTGGTCCCAATTATCCAAATCAATTTTATCAGCCCTTGAATAGTTACAAATTAATTCAAGAGTTGAATTAATTAATGGCCTGTTATAATGTATGGAAACATCAGCCTTTAAATTAATTTTATCAGATGATGTAAAGCTGAATTTTACCGGTGCCAGATATAATTCCATACCCATTGTTTTCAAAACAGGGTAAAATGTAATTAATAAACAGGTCGCGACCCACCCATGGGATACTCAGTACCGTAGTCGGGAGCAGAAACACCCAATGGAAGCTCTGGTGGATCTTCAGGCTCAGTAGGAGGTTGACTACTCATTACCAAAGACATTTCTCTATCAATCAAAATTTCTTCAATAACAGGTTTCTGGTATTTTTTTTTATTTATATGAAAGTAAATGTTTCTCATTCAGGGAACCGGGCCTTAATTATCAATTTTTTCAATAATATTTTTTTCCTGAGCCTGTTTAAAAAAATGTTCTATATCATTCTCCAAAACTTCACAATGTACGTCATATTCATCCAAAAGTTGCAAAATGATATCATTTATGCTGTTTTTTCCATCAATTGCATCAAAAATACTGGCCGAAACATTGTTTAATGACAAAATACCGGTCATATCGGCTACACTTCCAACCAATGGGACCAGTATTAATTCATCGTCCAGTTTTCGGGCTACAAAACTATCACTTTTTATGCAATATATTGCATTTCTGTCCAGCACAATTATTTATACTTATTTTTAAACTGCAAATATTGAAAAAAATGAGGAAACATCAACCAACATTGGGTGAACCTTTAACATTATTTGACGAAAATTGATGATTTGCAGATGAATAATTTAAGTTGATAAATTAAATAGAACCGAAGTTTGTTTTTGATTATATAATTATAAACCAATATTTCTGGCATATGGAATCACAGAATGTGAAGAAAATTCCTTGTCCATGTACTTAAAATATCCTGTAATGGCAATCATAGCAGCATTATCAGTTGAGTATGAAAGTTCAGGAATAAATACCTTCCAATTCATTTTTTTTTCATTTAGCAACAATGCATTGCGCAGTCCCGAATTAGCTGATACCCCTCCGGCAAGGGCAATTTCCTTAATTCCGGTATATTTTGAGGCTTTAACAAGTTTATCCATTAAAATGTCAACTATGGTTTTTTGAAGTGATGCGCATAAATCGTTCATATTATGCTCAATAAACTGTGGGTTTTCTTTTAACCTGTCTCTTAAAAAGTACAGAAACGAAGTTTTTAAACCGCTAAAACTATAATCAAAATTATCTATTTTAGGTTTACTGAATGAAAATGCATCCTTATTTCCCTTGTTTGCATAATTGTCGATTAACGGGCCTCCCGGGTAAGGTAACCCCATAACTTTGGCACATTTGTCAAATGCTTCACCCGCGGCATCATCAATTGTTTGGCCGATAATTTCCATTTTATTATGGCTGTGAACAATAATTATCTGACTGTTACCGCCTGAAACCAGAAGGCATAAAAATGGAAATCGTGGCACAGGGTGTTTAATACCTTTTCCTTGAATAAAATGCGCAAGTACATGGGCTTTTAAATGATCCACTTCAATTAGGGGAATATTCCTTGCAAGGGCAAAACCCTTGGCAAATGAAGTTCCCACCAGCAAGGAACCCATTAAACCCGGCCCCCTTGTATAGGCTATGGCGTTAATATCACTAATAGTAATTCCTGCATCATTTATGGCCTTATGAACAACCGGGATTATATTTTGTTGGTGTGCACGTGATGCCAACTCGGGAACAACCCCGCCATAAGATTCATGTACTATTTGCCCGGCAATTACGTTTGAAAGAATGGTATCGTTTTTGATGATTGAAGCTGACGTATCGTCACATGACGATTCTATACCTAATATTATTGTTTCCATAAGGTGAATCGGGCCCGAAAATAACTTGAAAAATTATTGCAAGAGTTTTAAAAACAGGCTGCCTCTTAATTATAAGTTCTTTATTTTTGTAAAAAACATTCAGGGGGTAAAATTATTAAAAAAATACGTAAAATATTGCTTTGGATTATTGCAACTGCTGTAGTTATACCCGTTGCAATTTCTTTATTATTTTTACTTCCTGTTGTCCAAACCGGCATTGTAAAATATGTAACCAACCGGCTTTCATCCGATTTAAAGACCGAAATTTCAATTTACAGGGTTAGTATATCACCATTTTCAGGCATTCAGTTCAATGAGTTTTTGGTCAGGGACCAACAAAGCGACACTTTGTTTTATGCTCAAAAGTTAAATGCAGGCATTGAATCATTTTCAATAAAACGCAGACTTTTATACTTGTCAAAGGTAAGGTTTGAATCTCCTGTTATTCATATAAAGCAATATAACGAACGAATGAATTTTTCTTTCATTCTCGACTCTTTCAGTAAAACCCCTGACGATTCGACAAAATGGCATTACTCCCTAAAAAGGTTATTGGTTTCAAATGGTAAAATCACTTTTGAGCATTCAATACTTAAAAATCCAGGAACATTAAAGGAAAAGCTGAATTTTTACGATCTTGAACTTGATGTATTACGGACTTCAAACGTTGAAGAAGAATTACATTACAGGGTTAACAGGTTTTCAGTTAAAGAAGATGTTGGTCTTTTTATAAAAGATTTAAGTGCCTTGTGTAAACTCACCGGTGAGAGTATTTTCATTAATGATTTAATATTCAGGACAAACGAATCTCATTTTAATTTTAAACAGATTGAAATACCTGTAAATAGAAATGATTCGTTAAATTACGGATATAAATTTAAGAGTGAAATTTACGAAATAGCGATTGCTTCAAATGATGTCAGGAAAATTTTTGGAGGGTTCCCCGATCTTATTTATCCAATACGCCTTTCCGGTAATTTCTATGGATCACTTGATAATCTCAAAGGCAGAAAAATCTCATGTCTGTTTGGTGAAAAATCACGGCTGGTTACAAGTTTTGATTTAAGCGGGCTTTCAAATTTCAACGAAACCTTTGTTTACCTGGATGTTGAGGAATTAGTAACAAATGTGCCTGATCTGGAAACTATTATAAAAGGCGGAAACATATCATCGAAAAAAGTTTTTCCCCGGTCGTTCCAGGAGATGGGTACCATTAGGTATAAAGGTAATTTTACAGGTTTTGTTAACGATTTGGTGGCCTATGGTACTTTTATAACCAACCTGGGTACAATTAATACTGACCTTGGATTAAAAATACTGCCAAACGATGAGTTGATATATGGAGGCCTTTTACGTACTAAAGGCTTTAACCTTGGTAAACTTTTGGCAATCGAAGAAACTATGGGTGAAATAACCCTTGATATGGAGGTTAGCGGAAGCCGTAAAAGTTCAACCGATTATTTTACTTTTCTTGATGGTAATATTTTATCCATGAAGTTTAAGGATTACCTGTACCAAAATATTGAACTTCAGGGGTTACTTACCCACCAGAAATTTGACGGAAGTGTAAAAATTGATGATCCCAACGGAAAAATTGATTTTAAGGGAAAGGTTGATATGTCGGGCGATGTGCCGCATTTTAATTTTCTTGCCGTTTTGGCAAATGTACAACTCGACAGGTTAAAAATTGTTCCTTCACTTACCGATGGGGTTTTATCAATGGTTATTGAAACAAATTTTGAAGGTGATAACCTTGATGATTTAATTGGGGAAATTAAATTGAGTGATGGTTTGCTTTATACACCGGCAGCATCGGTGGAGATGGATTCTGTTTCATTAAGGGCCACCAGGGATGGAAACAAAAAGAACCTCGTTTTAAAATCTGATTTTGCCGATGGAGAGCTAAACGGTAGTTACTATTTTGGCAATTTCAATAAAACATTTAAAGCCTACATAAATCATTTTTTACCGGCTTTAAATGGGAGCACAAAAAAAGGGCCGGTTACCGGAAACAATAATTTTGAATTTGAGCTTAGATTTAAAAAAATACAGAAAATCGTATCGGTTTTATTTCCTGATATAAGCGTTTCTGATGAGGGGTATTTAAAGGGCAAATTTATTGACGAACAGGCCAGGTTAAGCCTTGATGGTGAACTTGATTACTTTTCATATAAAAATAATATTTCGGCCCAGGAAATGAATATTTGGGTAAACAGTAATAGCAGCGACCAGGTTTCATTCATTGTCAGGGCTAATAATGCAACCTACGGCAGGCAGCTTAACCTTCCCAATTTTTCAATTCACCAAAAGGCTTCAGGTGATACTATTCAAACAAATGTTTTTTGGAATAACTGGGACGAGGTTACCAATAGCGGTGCTTTATATTCAACAACAAACTTTAACCTTGATAAAAACGGCAAGCTAAATACCAGGGTGCATTTACACCAGTCGTCAATAATTGTTTCCGATATGCAATGGCAAATAAGCCAAAGTAGGGCAAATATATTTGCTGACGGAATTTCAATTAATGGTTTTAAAATTGAGCATCAGGGACAATACGCAACATTAAACGGGTTTTTGCACAGGCAAAATGAAGATGGACTAAACCTGGTATTTAACCAGCTTGATTTGTCCCGTTTTTTTAATAATATGGGAGATGGTTTAACTTTTTCAGGAACTATTAACGGAAATCTAATGCTCAGGGATTATTATCGCGATCCGCTTCTTACCAGCAACATCAAAATTGATTCATTTCATTTTAATAATGTTGAAATGGGTACTTTTAGCATTAACAGTTTTTGGAACCAGGAGCTTGAAGCACTTGCCGTTTCTACATTTTTGTCTGAAAAAGGAAAAGAGAGGTTAAGAGGGTCAGGGTTTGTTCATCCCGACAAAAAACATCTTGACTTTCAATTTAATATTGATAGTTTAAATGTAGCTTTTCTTGATCCTTTTATCGGAAAGGTTGTACAAAATATGAGTGGTACCACCTCGGGTAAAATGTATTTTAAAGGGCCTGTTTCACACCCATTTCTTACAGGACGAGTGAAACTTAACGATGGTAATTTTTCGGTTGATCTGCTGCAAACAACATATAGCCTTACCGATTCGGTTGTGTTTTATCCCAACGAAATGCGTTTTAAGGATATGACTTTAACTGACAGGAATGGACGTTCAGGGAAATTCAGGGGATCTATATATCATAATGGATTTTCAGAAATGGTTTATAACCTGAGGATTGATGCCAATAATATGTTAATGCTAAATACCAAATTTAAAGATAATCCATATTACTACGGAACTGTTTACGGTACAGGTTTTATGCAAATTACCGGTACTTCAGAGAATATTAACATTGCAATTAATGGACGTACCAGGCCCAATACCCAGTTTTTTATTCCGGTGCAGAATAATGAGGAAGCAGCTGAAAGTAATTTTATAAGATTTTCGGGAAGTGAAGGTAATCGCAAAGGAGTTGTTAAACAGGATTATACGGTTGATCTTTCAGGGGTTAAAATGGACATGGATATTGAAGTAACACCCGATGCTCAGGTCCAGATAATTTTTGATGCCAGGCTTGGAGATATTTTAAGAAGTTCCGGCGCAGGCAATATTCAAATCAGGTTAGACAGGCAGGGTAATATCCGGTTTTACGGTGATTACACAATTGAAGAAGGAGAATATCTGTTTTCTTTGCAAAACCTTATTAATAAACGGTTTTTAATTAACCAGGGAGGTAGGGTAAGATGGCAGGGCGACCCGTACGACGCTTTAATTGATATAACAGCAGTTTATAAATTAAGGGCATCCATTAGCGACTTGTTGGGAACTATGAGCAATAACGGGTCTTCCGGTGGTTCAGATTTGCAAAGGCGTATCCCGGTAAACTGCAACCTGTATCTTTCCGACAGGTTGCAACAACCTGTAATAAAATTTGGTATAGAAACACCAACTCTCGATAAATCAAGGGAAACATTGGTACTTGATTACTTTTCATCTGAAGAGGAGCTTAACAGACAGGTATTATCACTTCTTTTACTTAATAAATTCCATACCCCCGAATATTTGAGGGCATCAGATAATTCATCCAACCGAAATGACAATACTGCCCTGGTAACAACCACTGAAATGTTGTCGTCGCAAATAAGCCACTGGGTTTCAACCATAAGCAATGATCTTGACATAGGCGTTGCATACAGGCCGGGTGACAATATTACAACTGAAGAGTTTGAACTGGCACTTTCCACCCAGGTTTTTAACAACAGGGTAACAATAAATGGCAATGTTGGATATGGTAAATACCAGTCCAATACCAGTAAAATGATTGGCGATTTTGATGTAGATGTAAAACTTAACCAGTCGGGGACTTTAAGGGCCAGGGCATATACCCGGTCAAATGATGACCTGATTTACGAAATATCGCCAACTACCCAGGGGATTGGTATTTCGTTTAAAGAAGAGTTTAATAATTTACTTGAACTGTTAAGAAAATACCGGAATTTTATTAGCGGAAGGAATAAAAATGAAGAAAAGGAAGAATAAATTAAAGTTAAAACTGATATATTTTTTTACTATTTTAGCCTTGTTTAAAACATCAAAATTTGTAATTATATGAACCTTTTTTTAATGATACAGGCAACCGGCAGAACTTTGCAGAGTGATGGTTTATCCGGTGAAAGGGCAGTTTCTCAAAGTATCGATTTATTTGAATTAATGCTTAAGGGTGGATGGATAATGATTCCGCTTGGGTTCTTATCCATAATTTCGGTGGCCATATTTATTGAACGGTTCCTGGTTTTAAAAAAGGCATCGCAGGAAGATACAAGTTTTATGAACCGTATTAAGGATTATATCCATGATGGAAAAATTGACTCGGCCCTTGCACTGTGCAGGGCAAGTGATCATCCTATTTCACGTATGATT
This sequence comes from Marinilabiliaceae bacterium, assembly GCA_037439945.1. Classification (GTDB taxonomy): domain Bacteria; phylum Bacteroidota; class Bacteroidia; order Bacteroidales; family Marinilabiliaceae; genus CALEUX01. The sequence goes on along the minus strand of JBBIVA010000049.1, from coordinate 8,118 downwards.
GAAAAAGGGATTTCACGCATCGGGCGTCCCCTTAATGATGTTAATACCGCAATAGAAAATGTTGGTAATCTTGAAGTAACACGACTTGAGCGAGGTTTGGCAACCCTGGCATCAGTTGCAGGGGGAGCCCCAATGATAGGGTTTCTTGGTACAGTTATTGGTATGATTAAATCGTTCTGGGAAATGTCAACCGCAGGAAACAATATTGAAGTTGGACAACTGGCCGGAGGTATTTACACGGCTCTTGTTACTACGGTTACAGGCCTTATAGTTGGTATTATTGCATATTTTGCATATAATATTTTAGTTGCCAGGGTACAAAAAGTGGTTTTTAAAATGGAAGCCCGTACAATGGAGTTTATGGATTTATTGAATGAACCGGCCCGTTAAAAAAACATATTAAAATGGGACTAAAGTCGAGAAATAGGGTTAGCGCAACCTTCAGTATGTCATCAATGACCGATGTGGTGTTTTTGCTGTTGATATTTTTTATGATTACTTCAACGCTGGTTAACCCCAATGCCATTAAACTGTTGTTGCCCCAAAGCCAAAACCAGACTGCCGCCAAACCGTTAACAACGGTTTCAATTACGCGCGACCTGCAATATTTTGTTGGTACATCAAGGGTTTCGTTTGACCAGATTGAGGCAACACTACAAAATAAACTTGGAAAAGAGCCTGATATATACATTTCACTTCATGTTGATGAGAATGTGCCCATGAAGGAAGTGGTTAAGGTAATGAATATTGCTAAAAGAAATGAGTATAAAATGATATTGGCTACCAGGGCAAAATAATATGGAAGGCAAAGAAAAGGAAAAAAAGGAGCGTGCCATTGGATTGATCGGAACAGCCATTTTTCATGGTATTATTATACTGTTGCTTTTATTTATTGGCTTAAGCAGCATACCACAGGAGGAGGAAGGAATACTGGTAAATTTTGGTGATTCGCCTACCGGTATGGGAACCAGCGAGCCTGTTAGAAATGAACCTACCGGACAACAAAATACACCACCGGTAAAATCAACGCCTGCACAGGCATCTACCCCGCCGCCAACTAATCCAACCCCTGCCCGCGAGCAATTGGTTACTCAAAATTATGAGCAGACTGCAGCAATAAAGGCTGCCGAAAAGGCCAGGCAGGAGGCCGAGAAAAAGAAGATTGAGGAAGACCGTAAACTTAAGGCTGAAATTGATAGACAAAAACGTATAGATGAAGAGCAGCGCAAGGCTGCCGAAGCTGAACGACAAAAACAGCTGGCTGAAGAGAAACGTAAACAGGAGGAAATGGAACGCCAGGCCCAGGCTGCCCGCAGCAACGTAAAGGGTGCATTTAGCAGGACATCGGGTACTGGTTCAAGTGAGGGTGAAACTGCCGGAAGCGGTAACCAGGGGGCATTAACCGGCGATCCCAATGCCACGAACCGTACAGGCACCGGCAAGGGGTCATCGGGTAACTCTTTTAGTCTGGCAGGCAGGAGTCTTACAGGTAGCCTGCCTAAACCTGTTGAAGGATGCAATGAAGACGGCGTTATAGTGGTTGAAATTACAGTTGACAAAACCGGTAATGTTACAGGTGCCCAGGCCATATTGCGTGGCAGCCGTAATCTAACAAACTGCTTACGCAAAGCAGCCGAAGAAGCAGCCATGCGGGCCCGGTTTAACAGTGATGCCAATGCCGCGGCCTATCAGTCAGGCACAATTACCTATACTTTTGGTTTTGGTTCATCAAATTAACAATAGGGTGTAACCGTAACCGGGAGGTGGCAGTTTTTTAAGCCTGATACAAAAATAAATTTGAAATTTTCTTTCCTTTACCACAAATAATGCTTTACCCAGAGTTTCAGAGATTTTATTTTAAGCATTGCCCAACAATATTTTACCAGCAAATTTTATTGGTATAATATTTTAAGGTTTATTGGGGGGTAGTGGGAAACTTTACCATGCAAAATGGCCTATAAACAATTAGCAAATAACCTTGTTGCACCGCTGGTTATTTTATTTGTTTTTTGCCCGATGTAATATATTATTGCCATTTTATTGCATATTTGGGCTGCTTAAGTTCTATTTAATTGATTGTCATGCAAAAAAAAATTTTTATTTGATATTATTTTTGCACTGAATATAATTGTTTTTGTAAAATTTATTATTTTTACCAATGTGTTGAACTTAACCATAAAATTTATGAACAAAACTGTTATTTACATTAAATTGGTAAAAGGTACCAAAGAGTACCGCGACAATGAAGGCCACCAGGGTAAAACCATTACAACCCATGCAAAGTATGGCGATAAAATTATTTGGAAACTTGACCGCTGCTCAGGAATAACCGAAATCAATAATATTGAGGTTACTGGCGATGTGTCAATTCTTAAAAGTAAACCCCAAAAAATTGATTTTGACCATTGGGAAGCAATGGCCGCAGATAAAGGTGAAGGCCAGATTTCATATAATGTTGTAATTGAAGGTTGTAAGGAGTGTTGTGAAAGTTCAGAGTTTAATACCGAGGTAAATTATCGTACTGATGTTCCGTTTATTAGGTTACCATAATTTATTAACCCTTAATAAATATTTTATGTTTAAATTGAATTTTTTAATTGGTGCAGCCATTTTAATGTTTTTTACTGGATGCGCAGAAATCTCAGATAATGAGATTGTTACCCCCCCCAAGTTAATGAGAACTCCCTGATTACAGCCCAAGAATTGTGGATTGATGATACAGGTTAAAAAGCTGTTACAATAACTGTTTTGGTTGAAAACGGGAAGATTATTTACCGTGACTCAAACAACCAACAAGGCAATAACATAATTACAAGGGCAGGCTACGGGGTTGAAATTTTTTGGAAACTTGATCCTAAATCAGGATTAAAGGAGATAAAAAATGTTGAAGTACAGGGTGATTTATTTATGTTGGCCCAAATGCCCCGTAAAGTGGATGCTTTTACCTGGGTTGCAAAGGCAGGGATTAAAGGAGAGGGCCAGCTTTCATATAATGTTGTAATTGAAGAATATAAAGAGTTCGATCAAATTGAATTAACCGAGGGTGATGGGTTAAAAGATCCATCAGGACCAATTATTAGGCTGCCATAAAATATTATAATTTAATGTTATGTAAAAAATCGTGGGAAAAAATTATAAATGTCCCGGGATTTTTTTATTTTTATAAAATAGTTGAAAATTAATTTAATAGCTATGTTTAGTTGTGTATTACATACAATATTAATTTTATTTGTGTGTAGTACACTTTACGGACGCAGTAAACCTGTAGCCGATAGTTGTTTAAACGTTTTATACACTGCCAAAAATTTATCGGAGAGTGAAAGGTGTGATTTATTATATAAAGTAATTCTTAATAACACCAATGCCGATACCTGTATTTACTATGCCAACAGGCTTATTGAAATTGCCGATAAAAGTAATAATGCTCTTTTTTTACATCGCGGGTATTATGAAAAGGGTCAGGGTTATTTGTTTAAATCTCAATTTAAGGAGAGTAGTTTATTGCTTTTAAAAAGTCTGGATATTGCCAGGAAAAACAAACTTGGAGCAGAGGAAGGTTTATGCTATTATATCTTAAGTGAAGTTTTTCTTAATTCAAATAACACCGGTTTGGCCATAAATTATTTGAAAAGTGCAATTACTATCTTTAAAAAAGACTCTTCAAACCTTAAATATACCGCAAGTGCTTATTATCAATTGGGTAATATTTATTTAAAAAATGAGAAACTGGATTCGGCATTTGTAAATTTTAATAAATCAGCTATTATTTTTAAAATGCTAAAATTTCAACAAGGATTGGCTTATTCTATTGGTAATTTAGGTGTTATCCAATTTAAATTGAATAAAAATGACTCGGCCCGAATTAACTTTTTATTTGCAATAAATGAGTTGGAAAAATTAGGCGAAAATAACGCTATTATTAGTTACTATTTATATTTATCAAAAAATGAAAATAATCAAAATCTTCCACTAAAGGCTCTTGAGTACATTAAAAAAGCAGTATCCCATGCAAGTAGCAATCCTGATCCAATGTTTCAAAGAGATATAAATGAGCAGTTAGCATACATTTATGAACAACTGGGCGATTATGAAAAAGCATATCATTACCAAAAGGAGTTTTATACCATTAGAGATAGTTTAATAAATATTGATGTTGTTACACAATTGGCCAACCTGCGTACCGAGTTTGAAGTTGGCCAGAAGCAGGCTGAGGTTGATTTTCTTTCCAAATTAAATGTAGCGCGTAACCGTGAGGTTTTTTATGCCTTGCTTGGCCTGGCTGTTGCTTTGGTTTTATTGATTTTTATTATGTTTGGATATTACCAGAAACTAACTTTTAGCCGTAAATTGGAATATCAGGCCATTAAACTGGCTGAGGGCAAGGCTGAAGTGGAAGAAGTAAACAATGCCAAAGACAGGCTTTTTTCGGTAATTTCTCATGATTTACGAGCCCCTGTTAGTGCATTAAAAAGTCTTGCATCACTTGTGGTTCAATCGCTGAAAAACCACAAATTTAAGGATGCAAATGAACTGGCAGTATCAATACAGGATACATCGCAACAAATTGAATTTTTACTCGATAATTTACTTCACTGGAGTATTAGTCGTCAGAATCTTTACAGGCAACGTAATGAGATTTTTGAAATAAATAAATTGGTTAGGGATGTTATTCATGTTTATATTCATGCCGCAAAAACAAAACAGATAACATTAACATTTAACCCGGCCTATAAGAGCCTGATAGTAGAAAGCGATCAAAATTGCTGGGCTACCATAATACGTAACCTTGTAAATAATGCCCTTAAGTTTACCCATATTGGAGGAAAAATTGAGCTATCGTTAAGTTATGATAATGGATATGTTTATCTTGACGTTACTGATAACGGGCTTGGGATGAACAGTGAACAGGTAGGCAATTTGTTTAATTTTGCCGGGAAAATATCAGAATGGGGAACAAAAAATGAAAAAGGGCAGGGTTTGGGGTTATGTCTTGTAAACGATTTTGTTAATTTGCAGGGTGGTAATGTTGAAGTGACGAGTGAACCTGGCAGCGGGTCAAATTTCAGGGTAATAATTCCGGCAGGGTTAATTGAAATGGGTGAAAGAGTAAACAAAGTACAGGTGTTTGAAAAGTAATACCTGAAAATGGTTGTTAAAGAATATCAGTTTAATAGACAAAGTAATGTTTTTGTTATAGTAGTTTAACCCATGTGATTGGTTAATCAGGATTAAACATATTTATTTGCAGCCCGGTTTTGGCAATAATCATTTTTTTCATTGAGTTGGCAGTTAAACAAGCATGTACAGGTGAAATTGCCACCAGTTGTCCTGGATTAAGATTGATATTCCCATTATAGAAACCAATAATACCATGCTCCTGTGAGACCCTTTTCAAATACCCAATTGGCGGGTCCGAATGCAAGCCATCTTCATTATAATTCATAACACTTCCATAAAAGGGTTGCCCATTTTTTATAATGAAGTCTTTAGAAAAATGAACAGCGCCACCATATATAACTGCTTCATTCCTGTTTTGGTGCAAAGCCACTACCGGGCACACCATTAACAGGGCCATATCTTCGGTTTTGCAGCATCCAATTTGCAACTGCATTTCATCGTAAAAGGTAAAAACACCGGGCCTGATTTCATCAAACCCAAAAAAATCATCGCTTACCGAGCATGACGGAGTATCGCCCCATGAGAGTTGAAGCAACGGAAAATGCGGTTTAAAAAAGAGTTTTAAGGCAAGCATCTGTTTTTTTGCACCGTCCATAATTTCTGAAACTTCAGTACTGCCCCGGGCTTTATAAGTATGCCCGGCGTGGGTTAAAAAGCCCATAAAAATAAGGTTGTGACAATCTTTCAACTTATTAAGCAGTTGCATAATTGTATCAAAATCGTTGGCCTGAATACCGGTCCGGTTATAACCTGTGTCAACTTTAATGAAAACACCTACCGGATTTTGAAGATTTTTTTCGAGGAAAACTATTGATCCCGGATTTTCAATTTGAATATTCAGATTGATTTTGGAAGCCAGTTCATTTATTTTTTCCCATTGAAGAATATTTACCGGAAAAGCAATTGTAATATCCATCCATCCGTGTGAAGCGAAATAAGCAGCCATATCAACCGATGAAACAGTTATTGCTTCAACATTGAATGAGCGGAACCATTCGCCAATTTCGGCAGACTGATGTGATTTAAAATGGGGACGAAAAAGCAGGTTACAATCTTTTGCTTTCTTTGCCATTCGTTCAATATTAAGCAAAACCTGGTCCTTGTTTACCAAAAGTGTAGGTTTAACTATTTTATTCATCCGTAAATAATTTTTTGATTAAGGCCGGATGGCTTGTCCCGATACACAGGGTGAACCTGCATGATGAAATTTTGGCTCCGCCGGTCTTCGAATCATCCGTGTTTCCCGAAAAGTTGGAACAGGTTGTATTTGTAAAACAAGGGTGTTTCATGTTTTGTTTTTTGGTGAAACCCAAATTTGTCTTCAGCCGGTTTTTCAAATAACCGCAATTAGAAATTTATAATCTTAAGTTGTTATTTATGTGACTTATATTTTGAAAAAGCACATCCCTAATCCTGGTACCTTATAATTGTTTGTTCCCTGTCGGGGCCAACCGAAATAATAGTAACAGGTAGTTCCAATTCGTTTTCAAGAAACTGTATGTAATTATTAAGTTCTTCAGGGAATTCATTTTCAGATTTTACCTTTGTGATGTCACATTTCCAGCCCTGGAGCTCAGTATAAACCGGTTCAAGGTTTTCGGGCAATTCATACGGAAATTCATCGGTTATATTGTCACCAATTTTGTAGGCAGTTGCCACCTTTATTGTTTCCAAATCACTTAGCACATCACTTTTCATCATAATCAGGCGGGTTACCCCATTTATCATAACACTGTATTTAAGTGCTACCAAATCGAGCCAGCCGCAACGCCGGGGTCTTCCTGTTGTTGACCCAAACTCATTTCCTTTTTTTCTGAGGTTTTCACCTGTTTCGTCAAAAAGTTCGGTAGGGAAAGGCCCTGAACCTACCCTGGTACAATATGCTTTAAATATTCCATATACTTCCCCCACTTTTCCGGGTGCAATGCCTAGTCCGGTACATGCTCCGGCACATACTGTATTTGATGATGTTACGAATGGATAGGAACCAAAATCTATGTCGAGCAAAGTTCCTTGTGCCCCTTCGGCTAATACAGTTTTGCCCTGTTTAAGGTACCGGTTAATTTCGTGTTCGCTATCGATAAGCCTGAATTTTTTTATTGCTTCAATTCCTTCGGCCAATCCGTTTTCAAATTCGTCAATATCAAATTTAAAATTATAAATCTCCAAAAGTTTTAAATGTTTCTCTTTTAACAATGCGTATTTTTGATCAAATCCCGACAAAATATCGCCAACACGTATTCCGTTGCGTCCGGTTTTATCCATATAAGCGGGCCCAATACCTTTAAGGGTAGAGCCAATTTTTGTGGTACCCTTTGATGCTTCAGAAGCTGCATCTAAAATGCGGTGGGTTGGTAAAATAAGATGGGCTTTTTTCGAAATTTGAAGAGTATTTGTTAAATCGATCCCACGGGCAACCAGCTTATCAATTTCTTTTTTAAATACAATTGGGTCAAGGACCACTCCATTACCAATTATATTTATTTTGTTGGGATGAAAAATACCTGAAGGAATGCTGTGCAATACATGTTTAACATTATTAAACTCCAGGGTGTGACCTGCATTTGGCCCACCCTGAAAACGGGTAATAACATCATAATTGGGGGTTAACACATCCACTACTTTTCCTTTGCCCTCATCGCCCCATTGCAAACCGAGTAAAACATCTGCTTTATTCATCATAATAAAATTTGTTTTTAACTAACCATGCTCGTTTCAAAGTTTTTTAACCAGGTAATATTTACATACTCACCAATTAACATCAAATAAGCATTAAAAATGCTGAACCGAAAAAATATGTAAACCGGGTTTTTTTCCTATCATTTAACAACCTCTAAATTTGGATTAACCTTAGAGAATTTGGCCCATCTTTCACATACTTTCTTTTAACCCAAATTTGTCTTTTGCCATTTTTTCTAATGACCGTCATTAGAAATTAAT
>JBBIVA010000048.1:0-24075 GCA_037439945.1 Marinilabiliaceae bacterium | reverse complement strand
ATGAGGGCGTAAAAGGCTCATTTTTCCAAAAACTATGTCTTTTTGATCTAATTAGGACATAAAACAATCCTGATTTAAAAATAAAACCGATGACTAAAATTGTTGTCTAACCCCAAGTAGGGTTTATCAAAAAAAAACAAAAGACCGCCCAAAATTGCTTTTGAGACGGCCTCTTGGGTTAAAACAATTTAAAAATCGTGTTAAATTTCCTTTCGGGTTTTACTTTAATCCAAGAATTTCGGGTCCCTGAATAAATCTGATGTCAACAGGTATGCCGGAACTATTAACCCTGTTAAGGTCAGCCTGTAGTTCTTCCATTATTTTGCCTTTACTTTTTAGTAATTCAATAGCGCCATAATAATCTCCGTTGCCCTGCATTGTAATAATTATTTTGGCCAACGAAGAAATAGCCTGCTTCATTTTATCAAAATTTACTTTATAGGTGCCTGTTTTGTTATCTCTTGTAAAAGCTTCCTTCTCCTGAAAGAAATAAAAACTAATCATATTGGACTTACCATGTGACGAGGCTGCTCCGAATCGAACCGACCTGAATATGCCGGCCATAAAGGTTACATAATTGTCCATTAAATCCTGTTGACTCAATTCACCCATTTCAACAAGTTTTGTTACCATGTACAAACCAAGAATGTCTGCTTTATTCTCTTCAATTGGTGTATAGGTTTCCAGTAAGGCTTCACGTACGGTACCTGAATTGTTAATCGTATTTTTTATCCCAAGACCATGTGCAACCTCATGAAACATTGTATTTTCAAAAAATGCATTAAAAGTTATGTGTTTTTGTTGTGAAGGGTCAATTAAAACATTTCCAATGGGTTGCAGTATTTTGTCAAATTTATAGCGCATTGAATTTTTAAGCTGAAGTTTACGGCTTCCCTTTTTTAAATGAACCTCCGGGTCGTTGGGCAGATTAATGGCAATTGTTTTGCTTCCACTATTGCAATCACCTGCATAGTAAATAGCATCATAAACCCCTAGGTCACTATCGCTTCCGGGCATCTCCGTTTTATATTCTTTGCCCACAGGAAGGCTTTTCTGTAAAGCAGGCAATAAACCAGCGAAGCGGGAAAGTTTATCGCTCCATTCGCGGTCTTTAATTAAAATATATGCTTCATGAGCTGCTTTATAATTATACAGTCCATCTTCATAGTTTTCAATGGGCCCTACAACAAAATCAATATTGTTATCTTTCATATCCATCCAGGCCATATCACTTGGCTGGTAATTATCGGTTAATAAAGCTTCAGCCCTTAGGTTAAGGTAGTTTTTAAGGTTTTCATAATCGGCCAGTTTGGCGGCTTCGCGCAATAATTCTGCAACTTTTTCGTGCTGTACTTTATAGGCAATTCTGTAGGGAACAGCGATCAGGTTGCCATTCTCATCTCTTCTGATTAATGAGTACTGGCTGGTTTTGTCATCCGAAACAAAGGCATCAAATTCAGCCCGTGTAATATCAGCCGGATAAAAATTTGCTCCAGGAGGTTTGCTCATATATCCATCAACAAAGGGCTTATTGCTATTTAGTCTTTCCCAGGGGCCGTAATTGATTTTAATAAAAGCTTTAACCAGCTCATCATCAGTTTTATCAAATAATCCGGCAGGATCGCCAAAAGCCTGGTCCCAAAATATTTCATCCATTATTTTTGCTGCTTCAAATAGTAACGGCAACATTTTTTTTTCATTATCAGATAAATGACTTAAATCTGATTTAAGCTCTACTTCCGCAAAACTGTTTACTTTGTTCATCATTTCATAATTAATACTCTTTTTTTGATGGCATGCCACCAAAAAAAGAATGAGAGCATACAATACCAATCTACCGTAGGTTTTCATTCGTTTCTTATTTAATAATACGTTGACATGAAAAAGCCCAAAATTAACTGCGATTTGTAAGAATCAGGTTTTAATGGCTTAATCATTATTAATTAATTTCAAAATTTTGCCGGAATACCGGATGCGTATTTTCGCAAATAATTTATCAATTCACTGGTATTTTAAATATACAACAACAGATGTAATTGAAATAACCGGTTTATATCATTTTGTTTTTTAATTGGTTATTTTACTGTTATCACCCGCAATAAAAAATTATTTTACCAAAATTCCGCAATAATAATGCTTACACCAAAAATACTTTAAAAAATTAAAAATGGCTATAACCAAATTTGATAATTACTTCAAATTTGGTTATGGACATCAGTAATAAAAATATTTTCAATGAAATGATAGAGGGTTTTATAATTTTGAATTTATGAATTTTGCAATAACTTCCGGTTCATTGGTACCAATTCTCACCTTTCTGTATTTACCTTTAATTGATAATTCTATGGCCTTGTTCCCTGAAACGTTATATAAAACAATTCCGGGTTGAAACCTTATTCCCCATCCCAAAGAGAAATAATTTACTGGTCTGCAATTGTATATATCTTTTAACCTAAACTTTTTTCTAAAAATACCAATACCAAAGTAGAATTTAACATACTCATTATCAACTTCAATTGTAAGACTACCAAACAGAATAAGAATTATAACCGAGATAATGGCCAAAATTAAGCCATCATTAAGATTTTTAAAGCCAACAGAAATTATAAGATTAAGACCAATCAATAATATTATGATGGCCCAGCCGGTTTGAGTTTTTTTCATAAGTAAATTTTTTGAAAAGGTTTTATTGTAATGTGGGTTGGCTTGCCGTCTTAAAATTACGAGCTGACAAACCATCAATTTAGTTAAACATAAAAGCCCGATTTATTGAATCATAAGTAATTAACCTCCAATTTATGCTTTTTGTTTTTATTATTTTTTATCGTTAATAAAACCTGTTATGTTAGCTACTAATTCTGCATTTACAGGTAAACCCGGGTTATTGTATGAATTAATATTCTCCTGCATATTATTACCAACTGTTTTTAGAATATGGTTCATTTCGGGTATTATTTTTAATTTGGCCAATGGTAATGCCTTGGACAGATTTTGAGCATCTTCAATTTTAATTTGAAGGTCATTATCGCCCTGGATTATTATAACCGGGCATTTTAGATTGCATATTAACACGGCCGGATCGTACTTAAACCACGAGATTATATATGGCTGTACCGAAGCCCTGAAAAGAATGTTTAAATAGGGGGGTAATTTTTTTACTAAATAACCATTTTTTAGGCTGTCAATAATAGCTTCAGCCTCTGTAAACATTGCAGGGGGTAATTGAGGTTTTAGCTGCTTCTTTAATATTATGTCAGCCGGATATCCGGCCCCGGCCAATGAAACAAAACCTGCAGCATTGATTTTATTTAATGCTATTAAAGCTAATAATGAACCTTCACTATGCCCTATTAAATATATTTTTTCAAAGCCCTTTGATTTAGCCAATTCCGTTAATTTAATAATATCGCTGGCAAAGTTATCAATTGATAAATCATCTTCCCGGAAATTTGAATATGAACTTTTTGCTATTGCACGTTTATCAAATCTTAAGGTTGCTATTTTGTTGGATACCAGTTCGTCTGACAAAAATTTCAAACTGTTGTTCACCATTTTTGGTTGATTTCCGTTTAAATCGGTAGGGCCAGACCCTGCAATGATTATTGCAAGTGGCGGCTTTTTAACTTTAACGGGTGTGGTTAATACAGTATGAATTTTAATCCCATCTATATCAAAATAAATTGTATCTGATTGTTGGGAATAACCAATAGTTGCTAAAATCCATAAAGCCAGTAAATACAATACTTTTCTCATTTTATTTTTTCTTAATTATTTTATTATAACTTTTTCCCATATTTAATTCTCTTATTACCAAGGTTTATGATTATTAATTTAATCAATAATATAGAAAATTCTAACCGAATAAACCCGTTTCAAATAATTTAAACGAGATTGTGGCGGTTACTACAATAGATAAAATCAATATCACGATAAATCCAACAATTCCTTTTGGCCCATTTAAATTGGCTGAAATACTAAAAGCCTTATACATTAAAGCAACCATCCAAATAAGCATTATAAGGGAAAAAAATAACAGGATGAATGCAAAAGCAATTTCCATTGGAGAAACTGAAATAGTTAAACCAGGTTGGATAGTTTTGGAGAGAATAAATTTTCCAAATTTTTCTATTGAGTCCGAAAAACCTATAAAAGCTCCCGGTAAATATGGAAACCGTGCTAAGGCCTGTGTTCCAAATATATCAATTGCCCGAATTGATGATTTTGAAAAAAAAATTGCATAAATGTATAGAAGCAACGAAAAAACAAACCAATTGGAAATGGTTTGAATTAGAAGGTATTGGAATGGTAAATCCGCACTTGTTTTTAATGAAATAACATCAGGGAAATGTATGTTTCCAGCCCATCCAACAAGTACAGTCAGTATCATAATAGTTAATCCGGCCATAAGGGCCCTTAAACCAGCAATAGTTTTAAACGGATTTATCAGGAACTTTATCATGGTTCATGTTTTTTTGAATTATTGATATTTTATTTATTAGCTCATCGAGCATATTTCTAACAGTTGGGTAACTAAGTTTTAAGTTCTGTGCCATAACTTTTAAGCTTCCGCTACATTGAACAAAATCAATAATAAATTCCTGTTCCCTGGCATCAAGTTGTAAAATAAGTGGCATACTAAATGATCCGCTAATTGTGGTTTGGCAACTATCGCAATATAAGCTTTGTACATTAAGCTTATATTGGCAACCCGGACAATTTACTGGTAATTTTTTATTCATTAATTAAATTATTTTGTTTACAAAAGTAAAGTTAAAATTAATAAAATCAATATAAATATTAAAATAATTAAATATAAAATTAATAAAAATGAAATTCGTCTTAGATATTGGGATAATTTGTGGAAGCCAAAAAGTTAAAAACAATTTTGTTATTATATTCTGATACTAACCATTAGGAATTAAGTATTGTGCGGGAGAAATTTTGAATAGCAATGATTAATATGATTTGCCGGTTAAATATTTTGTATTTCTAATCGATAAAACCTATAATCAAAGGTTTGTTTAATCTGATACATCCATAGTTTATTATCGTGTAAGAAAGAAAAAGGTTTTTCAGCAATTTGAGATTTTTTGCATTGATACAATTGAACTTTATTGCTCATTTAAGGGAAAAAACTGCAAATGATTGTTATCGGTAGTGAATGGGAGAATATTTAAGGGTTAAGCCCGATTTTTGAATAGAGTACAATTAATGGGAAAAAGCCTTTAAGGCAATCAGGCAAATGAGATAGGGTAATGCACACTTCCTGCTTAAAAAAGCACTGAATATTAATGGTTACGAAATTCAGGATAAGATTGAAACGACTTTTCAAAAAGTGCATCAAAAAGTTAACCATGCATATGGACCCCTAGCATTGCGACTGCCACCAACTACTATCACTTTGACATGGTTATTAGTTTACCTTCGCACAATAGCGGAAAGTACAGGCTCGGGTTTAACAGCATGGAAAAATACTTCCACAGGGAATAATAGCCATAATCTTGAGAGTAAACCAGCTTACAAACTCTTTTTTCTTTAATGCACCTATCTGTTTGCAGATAATTAGCATCTAAAATTCATCGTTCCGGATGTATTAAATGGTACATGGACTTATATATTTGCTTTTCAAGTTTCTGACAACTATTATTTAAGCCTGACAAAATTGCCAGGCTTTGTATTAATCATATTTTTAATAGTTCAAAATGATTTACCGGACTTTTTAACCCAAATTTGTCTTTAGCCATTTTTTCTAATGACCGTCATTAGAAATTAATAGTGTTAAGTTATTGATTACATGCCTTCTATTTTGACAAATCGCTTAAAAAAACTAAATATTTGTAATCAGAAATGCTTACAAATTAAGTTTTTCTAAAGCAGCCTGTACCGACTATTCGGTAGGGTTAATCCCTGCTAAGTCATTAGTTCATTGCCTTTCTAATGACTAATCCGGGATTAATAAAACAAAGTTAAAATTTAATTGCCGATTCCAGGGTTTATGGTTCTGATATAAAATTAGTTGTAAATTAATTTGAATCAAGCGGGATTATATATTTTTTTGTTTCAATTAAATTCACACTTTTAATGTTAATAATACTGTAATTTACAGGTCTGTCAAGCTCAAAGTATATTTTTGGATCAGGTTCGAAAGGTTTAATTTCCAGATTTAAAACAGGGTGGCTGTTTACTTTATTAGCAGGTAAACGAATAGACCAGGTTTGACCATTAAAGAAATTGTCGGCAATTAACTTGTGGCCCGCACGCAGAAGTGCCTTGTTACCTGTATAGTTAATTTTTAGATAAATTGAGCCATCCTGATATAGTTGTTCCGGAATTGTAATTTCGTAATGGTTGTAAAATGGCAATTTCATTGATGCCGGTTGTTCAACAACGATCGGAGTTTTGTATGTGTTATTTATAAGAAATTTTGAAGGAACCAGGTATTGAGTTGTTGTAACCCACGACTCATCAGTAGCAATAGTGAATTGATCAGAGTTAAAGTAATTAACCACAAGGTGAGCCGCCATAGCCGATTTTTGGATTGTAGTTGGACAAATTATCATGATATTATTATCGCCATGTTTTAAATAGCCAGTTAAATCAAGCTGGTTTAATTGGTTTTCATTAATAACCTGATTGATCCATTTTCCGTTAACATTAATTTTAGAATGATTCTGATTATAGTAATTAAGGGTTGCCGATTTTATTTCAGAAGGATTTGTAAGGTTAAACTCTTTAATAAAACACATTTTATGCAACTCGTTTTTTGACGATATTTCATCTACATTGGTTTTTAGCCATATTGAATTATTTAATTCATTTTTAGGTTTGGCCTGGAGGGTATTTAATGAATAGTGGTTTAATAACGGGATAAATTTTTTAAAAACATTTGTTGAATCAACCAGTTTCAATACTTTACCCACACGAATAGAATTTGATAAATCAGTAACAAATGTATTTTCTTCACGAGGGGTAATTACCAGCTCATTATTATTGATGTATGCTTCACCGTTGGAAACCAAACAAATTTTTTTACCTGCATCATATAATTTCCAAAAATGGAGTGCTTCGGAGTTTGATAAAACAATAATTCGATGGGCTTTATTATTGGAAGCCAATATTGTGAAATTGTTTTTCAAACCCACAGGAATATTTGATAAAACTGTATAGTTGGGTTTCTTCAAAATCTTTATTGATGGTGCTTGTATTAGCTCTATGTTAGTGTTTTTAAAGCAGAATTCAGGGGATATTTCATTGTTTTGAAAAAATATCCATGTTGTAGTATCGCCTGAAGAAAAGTTACATATTGGCTGAGCTGTTGCATAACGGAGGGTTAGGCTACCCATATTTAAGTTTACCGGCCAAATAAATATTGTACTGTCTTTAATTTCTAATTCTCCGGAAGGAAATTTTATATTCTCATTATTTAAGGCAATTTCAAACTGAACATTTTTATGAATTGGTTTCCGGAAGTTTCGCAGGTAGTTTGTCCCAAATAAAAATCCTGATTTACCATTGGTGCGAAATGCGAATTGTAAATCCTTTTTCTTATCGCCTGAATGTTTGAACAAAGGGACCATTTGAGCCAATTCTGTACCGAAAGTATTTAAGAAGTAATGCAGTTTTTTAATTTCGAAATAAGATGGGGCTAACTCTCCCGACTCTTTAATTGCAGCCTGAAAATCATAGCTAATGTCCGGATATTCATTGTAATAGCTTGTTTCATCACGGTTTTCTTCCATTGTTGTGTATATTCCTGTAGGGTTTGAACCACCAGCAAAAACATAATATCCTGGCAGGTTGCTTCCGGACCCAACTTTGGTCGTAGCAATTGCCAAACCATCAAGGTGACCAATAATAGGGCGACGATGCTCTGAAATTTGATTACCGACACCTAATTCACATGTAAAATATGGGTATATTGAAAAGTCAATACCAGGCTGCCAATCTTTTTTCGCGTCTTCATTGCCTATACTCTCGTCGTTTTTTGGTGAATCGAAGAAGTAATTCTGGTTTATACCCAATGGTTTGGTATGGGTTGTCCACGGTTCAGAGGGGTAACCGCCCCAAAGGGGTATTACTTCGTTTTGGGGAATAGATGCATTTCCCCATCCAGTTATAGTGTATAGTGGTACATCAAATCCGGCATCACGGGCTGTTTTCTTTAACCAGAGTATGTGTGGTTCGCCTCCTTTACCTCGTCGGTATTCATTCTCAAGTTGAATACCAATTATTGGGCCTCCATCCTTATAATATAGTCCATTAAGTTGCCTTGCAATTTGGCCGTACCATCTTTTAACATAGTTTTGATATACTGGATCATTCGATCTGTTGATGATATGCTTTTTGGTGAGAATCCAATCCGGCGTTCCCCCGTTCCTTATTTCAGCATGACACCATGGGCCAATCCGGGGATAAAAAAAGAGACCGTGTGTATGGCACAATTTTGCAAATGCCCTTAAATCGTTATTTCCATCCCAGTTAAACTGCCCCTCAATTTCTTCATGTAAAATCCATAAAATATATGATGCAATAATGTTTATCCCATTAGCTTTCATTTTCAGTATAACATCTTCCCATTGAGTTTTTTCGTATCGGGAGAAATGAAATTCACCCATTACCGGAACAAAGGGTTGACCGCCTAATGTCAGATAATAATTATTAACAAGCAGTTCCTTTCCTTCCGGGCCGGGGTGTCCCATATTTAAATGGCCCTCAACAGGTTTGGGGACATTAATTGTGGCATCAAATTTAATTATCTGTGCAAATGCAGATAAAGAATTCCAGATTAATAATAATGACAGACTATATTTTACTATGCTCATATCTTCAAAGTTAGATGATTACTTTTTAAATAATATTACTTTATTTATTTAGGCTTTTATTTATCTAATAGTTGTTAAGTGTTTTTAATTACATGATATACAGGTGTATACATATATACTTGTAAGTGTGTAATATGCTTAAAATTAAGAACTTGCTTTTATCTAACATCTAAAATTCTAAAAGTCTAACGATCTGTTGTTTATCAATTCATTTCCTTTGTCGGCTAATTCAATTAAATGCCTGCAAAAGTTTTTATTTCTTTTATCCAGGTCGTCTTCCCATATTTGCATATCAGGCAGGGAAACTGCAAAATAGTCGATTCTGATTTTATCATCAATATGCCCTTCACCATAATTTTTAAGCATCATAAAGCGCTTTTCAGCTTCCATTGTTTCACCCAGTTCAATTAAAGCCAATCCTTGGAAATAGATTGTTTCCGGATTTTGATCGTTATAAAAAACTGCTGTTGAAACTTCTGCTAAACCTTTAGATGCTTTTTCCAAAAATTTTTTAGCTAATGAATTTTCTCCCAAACCCCTGTATGCTATACCCAAAAAATAGAATATCTCATTTTCCTGTGTGCCATAGAGTTTTCCCTCACCCAAATTTTCCGGATATACCTGTGCATTGTTTAAATAAATTATGGCTTTGTTAAATTGGCCTTTTTGAATTGCATTTTTCGCCAAAGAAGTAAGTGATTTAACATATTGACCGGCAACTTTACCTTCGCCACCTTCCCAGGGTTGGAATTTACGGTTTATTAAAAGTTTAAATGCTGTTTCGTGTTCACCCGCCTGATTCAAAATGGCAATATTCTCCAAATACAAATCATCACGTTGATTTACCAGATGTTGATTTTCCCTAAAGAGTTTTAACCTGTAAGAAATATCAAAATCAAGCCTTTTGTAAAGTTGATCCATTTCAAAAAATACCCTTGCATCAAGTGGGTTTTTTGCAAAAGCATTTTCTATGTTGGTTAATGCTTTTGCCTTATTATTTTTCTTATTAAAATAGGCCAGAGCAAGGTTTCTGAAGGGAGTAGGGAAGTCATTATTTATACTAACAGATTTTTCCCAACAATCTATTGCCTCTTCATAATTTTTATGTGCGTACCAATAATTTCCGAGATAATAGAAGGCCTTATAATCTTTTTTATTTAATGTTACTGCCCATTGTAAAACGTTTACCGCTTCTGTTTGATTCGGGAAACAATAATCAGGGCATTGGTTGGCAGCTCTCTTAAGTGACTCCATGATATCACCTTTTTTTTCTGCCCGGTATTCAAACCACGCTTTGTAATATAGCGCCAAATGAAATATTTGTTTTTTTTGCCCCTCTATTCCCAATTTTATTAATTCTATGGCCTCATTATATAAACCCGCGTGGGCATAATCAAGTGCATATTCAATGTAGGTGTGGATGTTGCCCCTTATCAAGTGCTTTAATTTACTCAGGGACTTGTTTTTGCCCAACAAATATTGTTCGAATAAAATCCCAAAATTGAACTTATCAATTTGTAAAGAATCATTACAAAATTTCAGTGCTTCGTTTTTTGAATTCAACAACCTAAGTAATGCAACTTTTAAATGCCGTGCTTTATGGTTGTGCCAATTTCGGATTAGTGAACGGTTAATATTTTCAAGGGCAAGATTATAATTACCCCTTAAAGTATCAATTCGTGCTATCTGAAAATATCCGCTTTCCATAGAGGCAGCATTCCACACTGCTTTGTTAAAACTATCATAAGCATCGTCAATACGGTTCAAAAACAGGTAATTTAGTCCCAAATTGTAGAACGGCTCTCCATCGGTGGGGTTGGGATTTCTTTGAGTTATGGTTTCTGTGGCAACTTTTAAAAACCCCACAGCTTTTAAAAACTGTCCGCGTTTCATATACCATAGGCCCAATGCCTGGTTACAACGATAATCCTTGGGATCGCGTCTAAGGGCTTCTTCATAATAGGGGCGGGGGTCGTTTGTTGCATGCCGGTACTGTTCTAAATGTACGGCAGTTAAATACAGTTGCTCGTTGTTCTCAATTTCATTGGGTAAAAGAGCAGGTTTAGCCGCTTCAGGAATTGTGCTATTTTCTACCTTTTCGGTATGCCATTTAACCAATAACCTTTTTTTACTATCGTGGATAGAAATTCTCAAATTCTCCCGGTTTATGCCCTTTGGTAGGCTTACTTTCTTTTCATATGAAGTACCCGGATTAAAATCAAAAATTTCTTTATGGAGTATTTTATTTTCACAGGTTAACAAAATTTCTGACTGAGGATATTCTGCTGTTGTAAAGGCCTTAATAATGGCAATATATTTATCGACTTCCAAATTTATCATTGCCTCTTTTGTGGCACTTTTAACTACCCCCAGATCCCGGTATGGTATAAAATACTGACTGAAGCTTTTTTCTTCACCCGGCATAAGCCATGAAAAATCAGGTTGATTATCTGTATAAACACCGCACATTAGCTCAATGTAGGGACCATCCTCATCGGTAAGATTCCTATCCCAGGCTTTTCCAAAATCCCCGTTTCCCCATGTCCATTGCTTTTTGCCGGGTGACACATGATGGTTGGCAACATGCAGCAATCCTCCTTTACTGTCGTTTTCATATCCACCAACAAAATCGTATTTTGATGAAACCGCCATAAACGATGTGGGTACAGGTATGTTTTTATAACGCGAAATATCAGTGCCGGGTGAATAATCAACTTTATAATAAGTACCCGTTGCTATTGGAAACAAAGAAACATCGCGCTTCCCGTGGTCATAAACAGCATTTACATCAGGGGGAAATACAGATTGATAATGGTTGTTTACCTTAACTGCGGGGTTAGCCCACCATAAAAAGGTTTGTGGAACATCAGTACGATTATAGAGTTTTACTTTTATTTCAAGGTAGGCTTTGTCGGGATGAAGGGTGAAACCAGCCATACCCTTTGTACGGAACATACGTTCAATTTCGCTGCACCATACAGTTACACTTCCGTCATTATTTTTTTCAATGCAAAAATCAACTGCTTCATAGGTGGTTGGCCTGTGGTGTTGGGGCCAGTTAAATTCAATACCTCCTGATATCCATGGGCCGGTTAAACCAACAAGGGCAGGTTTTATAACCCGGTTATAATAAACAAAATGACGTTGCTTCATTTTGTCGTATGCCATTTGTACCCTTCCACCTAATTGGGGAAGTATCATTATTTTTAAATAGGTGTTTTCCAGGAATATAGCCAGCCATTTTTTATCTTTTTTATCATTGCTTATTTTCTCAATAACAGGATAGGGATAAACTACCCCACTACTTCCCTGGTAAACCCTTTTTTCCAAAAACATAGGGTTTTTTTCCGGCTCCCCTGTTTCGTATGTTGGAATAATTACCATTTCCTGCCAGGCTTTTGTAATCATTTAATATTAAAAGAATTAATTTAATCTATATAAATTATCTAATATTTAGCTCCCTGTTTTATTGCTTGTTTGTTTATGGATTGTCGTTCACAAATGATTTCCATCCCTCACGTTTTTTAACCTCAAAAAGTTCCTTGATAACAGTCATATCAACTTTTGAATTTGGTTTAAACCCTTTAGATTGCATGTAGCTGATTATTGAGTTGTATAGTTGTTTGGCAACGGGCCTGTTATCTAAATCGGTTGTTAAATCTATGCTGCAAACCATTAGTTTGCCATTATAAACATTTGCTTCAAATAACATTCCCAACCGTCGGTTCAAAAACCAGGTGTCAATTGGCTGAATAATCGGCTTTAAATCTTTTTCAAAATGAGAGAGATCCATAACGGGTTGTCTGTTTCCAATTTCCCACCATTGCATATCGCTGTAATAGTCAGTAGGGAAATCTTTAAATACAGGGTGGTCATTCTGAATAAAAATACCTGTTGTATGCGGTGGTCTCATTCTGAACCAAGATGTATTCCAGAAAACAGGGGTTTGGTATTGTACAATATCTTTCCCATTTTCTATACTCCCATGAGCCAATAGAAGGACCTTTTTCCCTTCCTGTAAAGCTTTTTGTACTGATTGACCCGGTTGGGTGGAAATAACAATTTCCCTGTTTTCCGGCAAAGTGGATTGTTTAGGAAACACCCAGATATCCCATTGGTTTTTATATTCATTCACCGAAACAGAAAGGTTAAATTTTGCTGGTTTATTAACAAAGCCAAGTGGAATTTTTATTTTACCTATTTCATTACAGCTCCCAATAGGGATATTTTTTATATTAAAAGCCCCTGATTTAATTTTTGAATTGTTTCCACCCGAAGTTAATTGCCAATTAACCGATGGGTTTAAAAGTTCACTTCCACCAAAATTTGCAACTTCTATTAATGCTTTAAGTGTATCAACCGATTCAAACGTAAACTTATCAATTCGGGCCAATGGAACCACTTTATTGCAAAATTCCCTGAATTCTTTGGCCGTAACGTATCCTTTTTCATCCCAAAACGCATCCAGTACACCTACTAAAGCGGTTCCCTGGCCCGGAAAATCATTCAAGCTCAACAATTGAAAACCGGCTAAATTTGGTGTCCTAAGGGTTGCTTCAATTTCTTGTTTGTAACATGAAACCTGCAATTTACCGGAGGCCATCAGGAATTTCTCAGCCATATCACCCATAAAGTTTTCTGTTAATTCTTGCTGAAACAATTCGAAGTTTTTTGCCTTTAAGGGGCCGGTATATTTTTTAATCTCGTTAAAATTTGGGAAAGCACACCATTGTCCCATTTCAAATGTTACATATGGTCGTTCCTGCCCTTCGGTGTTATTACGATAATCAAAAACCGATTCGGGTTTATGGTCCTTCCATTTTAAACCCCGGGGTGGGGACCTTACAATAAAATCACTGTTATTTATTATTGCCCAGCTGCGCCCGGTTGAAGCACCTGTAAATACCCTTTGTGGATCATATTCACGAAAGTGATTTACCCAATTCTCCAGATATCCAACATAATTGCCCGAAGGTTCGTTTCCATAGGCCATCATAACAAATGAAGGATGATTACCATATTCATCAATAATTCTTTTGGTTTCATCCATCAGGTATTTATCAATTGGTTTTCCATATCCAAGTTCGGTTGAATATTTTGCCCAGCTTGGCCCTTCAACCTGGAGATAAATCCCGGCCTTATCAGCTGCATAAAAAGCCGCCTTGGGCGGGCAATAGGAATGGAAACGCATATGGTTTAAACCATAATCTTTACATATTTTAAATATTCGGGACCATTCAGGTTCATTAGTTGGTGGATATCCGGTTAATGGGAAAACACAACATTCTGTTGTACCTCTTAAAAAAACCTGTATCCCATTTATTTCGAAGTGTTTATTTTTTGTAGAAAATTCACGCATTCCAAAAATTTCATTCTTAACATCCAATATGCCTGAACCATCCGAAAGGGTAACTTTCATTTCGTAGAGATGAGGTGAAAATTCACTCCATTTTTTAAAGTATGGCCCCATTGGTACGTTTAATATGATTGAATCCTGTCCGTAAGGCCATTGGCTAATATAATCGCTAAGCCTGTGGGCGTGGTTATAACCATTTATTTTGATTTCAATTTTTGTGTTGGGTTGTTTTACACCCGATGCAAGTTTAATCTTGGCAGAAACCATGTTACCATTAAGGTTCGGTGTAATTTTAATTCTTTCAATGCTGTTTTGATTTAAAACTATTAGTTTCATTTCACCAATTATGCCATTCCAATTTCCCTGTGTATGATCTGAAATACTATGTGAATTTATTCCGGGATCAATATCTTTAATTGCGTTGTCAACCAGCACTGTTATTTTATGTTTACCTGGTGAAACCAAGTTGGAAGGAATTTTAAATATATGTGGAACTGAAAGGCTGTTATCAGAACCTATTTTAAGGCTGTCGAACCAAACAGTTGTTTGCCAGTGTGGCCGCTCAAGATAAATTACCACGTCACGATATTGCCAGGTATAAGGGATTTCAATTTCTTTTTGATACCAAACGGCTCCAACATAATGTTTATCAGGGGTAAGCCAAAATGGAAATTTCATGTCTCCTCTTCTGCGGTATTTTTCCATATCCGGATTAAAATACCAGGAGCTGTCAAATATACTTCCGGTCCAATCTGTTGCCAGGTTTGGTTCATTTCCAATACCATAATCCTGTAACGCTCCCGGCAATTTAATTGAATATGGTAATGATTTGCTGAACCATTGTTCATTTTCTCCATTTCTGCAGCTATCCAATTGGTAACTCCATTCTCCCGAAATATTAATTTCTATTGCCTGTTGCCTAGTGCAACCTATTAATATAGCAGTAAAAAAAACGGTGGTTAACAGGTTTTTCATATGTTTATAATTTGATTTTTAATTGTCACAACTTTTCCCGGTTTATCGTGATGCAAAACGTCATTAATAATCATTTCGGTTTTTATGCAATTTGTTGGCTATGGCTATTTCATCCGTAAATAATTAGTTTTTAAATTATCGGATAGCTTGTCACGTTATTACGGGAAAACCCAATCATTGATATTTTGACTTCGTCTATATTCGATTCATTGGTGTTTCCTTAAAAGTAGGGACAAGTTTTGTTTTGCGAACCAGGCTCGTTTCATTGTTTTTTTACTAAATTTTATTTTCAATTTCTTCAAGTGTTTTGCCTTTGGTTTCAGGCAACATTTTTAATGTAAACAAAAAACCGGAAATACAAATTATTGCATACAGCCAAAATGTTCCATCAGCTCCCAGTAATATGTTGAGTGATGGGAAAGAGTAAGTAAGTACAAAACAGGCAACCCATAATATTGAAGTTGCCAAAGCCATAGCTGTACCCCTTATTTTATTCGGAAAAATTTCAGAAAGAATTACCCAAGTAATTGGGGCTAGTGTCATAGCGTAAGCAGCAATTGCACCCACAACAAGAACCAGCATAATAATTCCTTTTATCATAAAAAAATAGCAGGTACCTAAAACAATGTAAATTACAGCAAGAACAAAAGAACCGGTCAACATTAATTTCCGACGCCCCCATTTATCAACTGTTTGAAGCGCCACCAAGGTAAATAGCAGGTTTACGATACCGGTTATTACAATATTGAACAGCATTTCTCCTACTGAATAGCCGGCAGATGTGAAAATTTCTTCGGCATAATTGAAAATGACATTAATTCCGCACCATTGCTGGAATATTGCCAGTACTATACCAATTAAAATTACTTTCTTATGTTTTTTAGAGAATAAAACACCCCACCCTACCTTTTTGGATTCATTAGCAAGGGTTGAGCGAATACTTTTTTCTTCTTTTTCGGCATAAGCTGCACCTCCAATTTTTGATAATATTTCCAATCCCCTTTGTGTTGCACCTGATTTTATTAAATACCTTGGACTTTCAGGAATAAAAGAGGCAAGAATAAAAAAGGCAGCAGCAGGGATTGTTTCGGCCCAAAACATATATCGCCAACCGAATTGACCATTCCATGATTCTCGGATAAATTCATCAGTTGCGCCCGTTGGAACCTCTTTTGCAATAAAAAAATTAATTAACTGGGCGGCCAAAATCCCGATTACAATTGTTAACTGATTTATAGAAACTAAACGTCCCCTGAATTCGGAAGGGGAAATTTCTGCAATGTACATAGGAGATAAGGCCGATGCCAGTCCAATCCCCAGTCCGCCCAATAAGCGGTATAAAACAAAAGGGAGCAGTGAATTTGCAGCCCCGGTCCCTATAGCTGAGATTGTAAAAAATGCAGCAGCCAGAATCATAGGTTTTTTGCGCCCTGCCCAGTCAGTAATAAAGCCCGAAACAATTGCACCTATAAAACAACCAATTAACGCACTGCTCATAACCCATCCCTGTAATTCTACCGCATGGGTAATATCAAAAAACCGTTCGTAAAATGGCTTTGCACCTCCTATTACAACCCAGTCGTAGCCAAATAGTAAGCCTCCCAAAGCTGAAACCATTGTTATTCTAAAAATGAACAGAAGGTTGTAATTTTTCATTACCCGTTTTAATAATGTTAATTCAAAAATAGTAGTACTTTTATCATTAATCAATGATCATTCTTTTCAAAATATGGATAATATTATCATATTCTAAAATGAATACTTAGTCCTAAATGTCTGTATGTAAAAAGGGTAATATTTTGTTGTTTATTTTACATGCTATTATTTTTCAGGGCCGCAATTATTTTAAATTGGTTATAAATGAAACGACAGGATGGTTTCCCGGGGCAATTAAGTTATGTGGTTCCCCAAGGTATTCAAAAGGTAATAGAAGCTGACCCACTTATTTCTGATTTATTTTTTACAGATATAGGTTACTATCCTGATGCCCAATATCACTACCGCGAAAGGAAAGATGGTATTGATCAATCAATACTTATATATTGCACTGCCGGCAAGGGAATTGTATGGATTGGCCAAAAGTCGTTTTCTGTTGATGCTGATTCATATATTATTATTCCGGCCGGGAAATCGCATCTTTACTATTCAGATGAGTTTCACCCTTGGTCTATATATTGGCTCCATTTTACAGGGAAGAAAGCGCAATATTTTTATAACTATGGAAGCAGGGTGATTAATATTGACAAGGGAAAGGACTCGCGAATTAATTCAAGAATAGGTATTTTTCATGATATTTTTCGAAATCTTGAACGAGGTTTTGGAGTGGATACACTTGAATATGTGAATTTATGTTTGGCCTACCTGTTGGCTTCATTTATTCATATAGATCAATTCCGTTTAGTGAACAAAGCTTATGAAAACGATTCCGTTAATAAAAGTATAAATTATATGCTTGAAAATATTACCCGTAATATTCGATTAAATGATTTAGCAAACGAGGTAGGGTTATCGGTTGCTCATTATTCACGGCTTTTTTTTGCTAAAACTGCACAGTCGCCAATTAATTATTTTAACCAGTTAAAAATGCAGCGGGCCTGTCAGTTATTGAATCTTTCAAACTTATCGATTGGTGAAGTGGCAAGGGAAACCGGTTATCAGGATCAATTTCATTTTTCAAGAGTTTTTAAAAAGATAATTGGTGTTTCCCCAAGGGAATATAGAAAAACACTATAACATTTATGTACATTAAACCTTATGATAATTTACCATCCATATTATGAAAAAAAAGCGTAGCACAGGTGTATACATTTTAAAACATAATAATTTAATCTTTATGAAAAAATCATATTCACAATATAATCGTCGAATTGTAAAGGGTAATTGGGTGTGTAAAATCATTTGTAATCAATTGGTAAAATATTATTACCTACTTATAAATTAGCTATTCCCTAAAACTTCACCAATACTACTATTGTTGAGCCGGCTTTTAAATAATGGTGGTGGTTACTTTCCGATACAGAAATTCTTAAAAATGGTACCTAGTATTTCATCAGTTGAAATTTGGCCTGTTATACTTCCAAGGTAATGAAGTGCCTCACGTATGTCCTGTGCCAGAAAATCGCCTGAAATATTATCATTAAGGCCTGTTTTAACCCTTAAAATACTTTCCAGGGCATTTGATAATGCCTCATAATGTCTCACATTTGTTACAATAAGTTCATCATTGTCAATTGCATTAGTGTCAACCCACCGTAAAAGTTCATCGGTTAAGGTATCAATGTTTCGTTTATACTTTGCCGAAATTGGAACAATACTGTTTTTTCCGTATAATTCAGGAAATGCTTTTTTAGAGAAGCGTTCATTAATTGTTGATTCATCAATTAAATCAGTTTTGTTAACAACTAAAATAAGCTGCTGCCGGTCGGTTTCAATTCTATTCAGAATATCGTTAATTACATCATGAATTTTGTTAATAGGTTCGGTAACATCAACCAGCAATAAAATTATGGCTGCCTGTATTATTTTTCGGAAGGTTAATTGTATCCCCAAACTTTCAATTTTGTCAGCGGTGGTTCGAATACCGGCAGTGTCAATAAATCTGAAAGTTACTCCTCTTATAATTATCGAATCCTCAATTGCATCGCGGGTTGTGCCGTGTATATCTGAAACAATGGCTTTTTCCTCATTCAATAATGCATTAAGCAATGTGCTTTTGCCAACATTGGTATGGCCTGCAATTGCAACCGGAATGCCATTTTTAATGGCATTACCCAATTTAAATGAATCAACTAAACCTGTTAAATAGTTGATAAGTTCCTCAACTAATTCAAATAACTCCTTACGGCT
The DNA here is from genome assembly GCA_037439945.1 of Marinilabiliaceae bacterium. Taxonomy (GTDB): domain Bacteria; phylum Bacteroidota; class Bacteroidia; order Bacteroidales; family Marinilabiliaceae; genus CALEUX01. The sequence continues at coordinate 5,076 of JBBIVA010000048.1, read as the reverse complement.
TGCAAACTCAACATCTTCTTCACTAAAATCAAGTTCAAGTTCAATTAACGAAATAAACCATAAAAGACGTTCACGCAGCTTTATTAATTCCGACGAAAAGCCGCCACGCATCTGATGTAGCGCCACGCGTCGTTCTGCTTCACTCCGGGCGGCAATTAAATCGGCTACTGCTTCGGCCTGGCTTAAATCCATTTTCCCATTTAAAAAGGCACGTTGCGTAAATTCCCCGGGTTGGGCCATTAGTGCACCATTCTTAATTAATAGCTGCAAAATTTGTTGCTGTATATACATGGCTCCATGACAGGCAATTTCAATAATATCATCTCCCGTAAACGAGTTAGGGGCTTTAAAAACTGATAAAAGAACTTCATCTATATCTTTTTCGCCATCGTTTATAACTCCAAAATGTACAGAATTTGGGCGCTGATCTGAAATCTTTTTACCTGCTTTAGTGGGTTTAAAAATTTTTTCACAAACCGAAAAGGCTTCCGGTCCGGCAATCCTGATTACAGCAATTGCACCAGTTCCACTGGCAGTTGATATGGCGCAAATAGTATCGGTGGTTATCATTATTATTTTATATTAAATCCCAAAAATACAAATTATTGATGGTAATGATGGTTACATTATAATGGTTGGTGTTTTTAAATCTATAAAAATATGCTTAAGGATAAGGAAACTGGTAGATTTTGTTTTTCTGGGGCTTACTTTTCGCCTCAGATAATTTCCGTTAAGAAAATCAAATTAATTTCCGTTAAGAAATCCTGACTGTTTGAGCGAAGCGAGCTTCCGGATTTTAGGATATTAATTTGATTTATAGTCCCAATGTAAGTTTTTGTTGTTTTTTTTAAAAACTTACAAAACTACAATCGGGATGCAGCGACGGCATTTGGAGTAGAATTCCGGTTTACCGGAACTTACTTTTTTTTGCTGCAGTGGAGCGAAGTGGATCATGAATACCTTTTTAAGAAAAACACTTATGAATAAAAAAAGTAATCCCGGTACACAGGGAGATTACCTAAGAGATGATTGGATGTTTTACCACCCATTTGTGTTTTAAAATGATCATTTAATAATATGATGTCAAGTAAAAATTGAATTAATTTTAGTCTTTTTGGTAATATAGTTGTTAAAATAATGTAAATTAAAATTCTAATTAAGTCATCACTATAAATAATATTTTTTATGAGTGTTTTAATCGATAAAAATTCAAAAGTTATAGTACAGGGATTTACCGGTTCGGAGGGTACCTTTCATGCCGGGCAAATGATTGAATACGGTACAGCTGTCGTTGGCGGTGTTACCCCCGGTAAGGGAGGTGCCCAACATTTGGGATTACCGGTTTTTAATTCCGTTTTAGATGCACGTAAAACTACCAGTGCCAATGTTACAGTTATATTTGTGCCACCTGCCTGGGCTGCTGATGCTATTATGGAGGCTGCCGATGCCGGTATCGAATTAGTTGTTGCTATTACTGAAGGAATACCAGTTGCTGATATGGTAAAAGTTAAAATGTTTCTTGAGAATAAAAAAACCAGGTTGATTGGTCCCAACTGTCCAGGAATTATTTCACCGGGTAAAGCAAAAGTTGGTATTATGCCGGGGTTTATACATAAGGAGGGTTCAATAGGTGTTATCAGCCGTTCGGGCACATTAACATACGAAACTGTTGACCAGCTTACCCATTTTGGTTTGGGACAAAGTACTTGTATTGGTATTGGTGGCGATCCGGTTATTGGCACAACTACTCTCGATGCCATTAAACTATTAATGAACGATTCTGATACTGAAGGTATTGTAATGATTGGCGAAATAGGCGGCAATATGGAAACAGATGCGGCATTATGGGTAAAGGATAACGGTACTAAGCCTGTGGTTGGTTTTATAGCAGGGCAAACAGCTCCTCCAGGCCGGCGAATGGGGCATGCAGGGGCAATAATAGGAGGTTCGGAAGATACTGCAGTGGCCAAAATGAAGGTTATGAAAGAGTGTGGTGTACATGTTGTTGATTCTCCGGCTAAAATTGGTATAACCATGAAAAACGCTATAAACAGGTAAAAAAGTAAATTATGATGTTAACCCTGCCCCTTTATGGACAACCTGTTAAAAAAAGCAGCTGATTTAATAATAAAATCCGATTACTGTATTGCTTTTACAGGAGCGGGTATATCGGTGGAAAGCGGAATACCTCCATTTAGGGGAAGTACAGGTATTTGGAGCCGTTATAATCCTGAGATTCTGGGAATCGATTTCTTTTTAAGTAACCCTGAAAAATCATGGCCGGTTATAAAAGAGATTTTTTACGATTTTTTTGGCAGTGCCAAACCCAATAATGCTCATTTTGCTTTGGCAAAAATGGAAGATTCAGGATATTTAAAAAGTGTGATTACTCAAAATATTGATAATTTACATCAGGATGCTGGTTCAAAAAAGGTAATTGAGTTTCATGGTAATTCAAAACAGCTGGTTTGTGTGGGATGTGGTAAAACAAGTAGTGTGGGAAAGGTAAATTGGTCAAAAGTGCCTTTAAAATGCACGGAATGTTACAAATTATTAAAACCCGATTTTGTTTTCTTCGGAGAGGGAATACCAGAAAATGCATATAGAAACAGTTTAAATGAAGCATTAAATGCCGATGTTTGTATAATAGTAGGTAGTACAGGTGAAGTAATGCCGGCCGCTATGGTCCCCTATGAAGCAAAACGAAACGGGGCTTTCATAATTGAAGTTAATCCTGATGAGTCACTTTTTACAAATAATTTAACAGATCTGCATTTAAAAGGTGATGCAGTTTATATTTTCAATAAATTGGGTAAATTACTTTTTAATTAATTTAATATATCGTTAAACTTTTTTATTTGTTTGATTTGCAAATGCATACAAATATATTTATTGAACGCGTAATGTGTTAAAATCAGGAGTTTGCATTAATATAACATCTAATATTCTAAAAGTTTAACGAACTATTGGTAATTATAACTCTCTAAATAATTAATAGCAATAAATAATTGCAATAATATTATTTGTTCAGTCATTATTATGAATTGTTACTATAATTAAATGTTGCTTGGCAAATATAAAATATGTGATTTACAATTTCTTTACCGGTTTACCACTTCTTAAATTTAATTTAGGTTAAATTTTTATGGAGCAGGTTAATGTTAAAATAGAGGAATTCAATCTTGGGCAGTTCTATAATTTGATGTTTTTATTTGTAATTGATTGGTTACTTATATCTGTAATAAGGGCATTTAAAGTTTTCATTTTATCAAATTTTGATGTAGGTTACGAAGATAATTTAAAGGCACGTAAAGTTCATACACAGGTAAAGGTTTTATCAAGCATAGGTGTTTTTATTGTACTTTTTATTTTTTTTATCGGTGGCCTTATTAAGCTTTGAATCAATTAGATAAATATGAGTAAGTTATTGGCCCCAGCATGTATTGCAGGTATAATTATTGGCTTAGCAGCTCAAAGAAGAATATCCATGTTACCGGCTGGTTTCCATTTGGCATTAACTCAACCCTTCAGAATTGATGATGTTGTAATTATTGAAGGTGAATTGGGAAAAATTGAGGAAATTACGCTTACTTATGTAGTGTAAGCCATTTGGGATAACGAATACTTGTTTTTACGGCTTCTCATTTTATTGAAAAACCATTTCAGAATTGGAGCAGGCAAACAGCAGAGATTATAGGATCGGTTTTTATTTTTATTGATTATGGTTTCCTGGTTGATAAATTTCATGAATTTATGGATAAGTCTCTTGCAAAAAACCCATATTGTGATGGTAAGGTTAAGTTTCTTCAGGTTACCGGTTGTACTGAAAAATCAATGGAATCAAGGGCTATTGCAAGTGCCAGGGATTGGCCTTCGGTATGGGATCTAAAAGTTAAGCTACATGAAGGTCTGATTGAGTTTGTTCGTCAAAATTACCCGGATAATACACAAATCAAGGCTTCAAATCGAGAATCCTGAAAATATTAATATGTAAAAAAAAAATTAAGAAGATCGGTTTTATCATTTTTTACTTTTCATATTATACTAATTTTTTACCTTTGATGCGGATAAAAATTCAATTTATTGATTAATTGGTGCATTTTTATCCTGATTATTAAAATTGTATCTGATAATAGAAATTCAGTAAAAACAAATCTGAAATTAAAATGAAGTTATTACAAGGAAAAACCGCTATTATTACCGGAGCTGCACGGGGAATTGGAAGGGCAATAGCATTGCGCTATGCTGCAGAAGGATGCAATATTGCTTTTACAGATTTAGCCTATAATGATGCAGCTAAAGCAACTGAAAATGAAATTATTGCTATGGGTGTTAAAGCTAAAGGCTATGCATCAAATGCTGCTAATTTCGAAGATACACAAAAAGTGGTTGAAGAAATTGTTAAGGATTTTGGCAGGGTAGATATTTTGGTTAATAATGCAGGGATTACCAAAGATACACTATTAATGCGAATGACTGAAGAACAGTGGGATGCTGTAATTAATGTTAATCTTAAGTCATGCTTTAATTTTACAAAGGCAATACAGGCAACAATGCTAAAACAAAAATCGGGGTCAATTATAAATATGAGTTCGGTTGTTGGTGTTAGCGGTAATGCCGGACAATCTAATTATTCTGCATCAAAAGCCGGAATGATTGGATTTACAAAATCTATTGCTAAGGAACTTGGTTCAAGAGGCATTCGTAGTAATGCAATTGCCCCCGGTTTCATTATCACCGAAATGACTGGTGTATTACCCGAAGATGTTAAAAAAGCCTGGGAAGCGCAAATACCATTACGCCGTGGTGGTACCCCCGAAGACGTGGCAAATACCTGTGTTTATCTGGGTTCTGACTTATCAGCCTATGTTACCGGTCAGGTTATACATGTTTGTGGTGGTATGAATATGTAGTAAAAACAATATTTATAGTGCAAATCCCTTCGGTTTATCCGGAGGGATTTTTTATTGCCTGATTAAACCTTGATGCAAATTTTCTATATTTGTTAAACCCAAATTAATCCCGGATTAGTCATTAGAAAGGCAATGAACTAATGACTAAGCCGGGATTAACCCT
>JBBIVA010000047.1:0-24352 GCA_037439945.1 Marinilabiliaceae bacterium | reverse complement strand
GTATTTCTAATCTAAATATGAGAAGTAGAATTGAAAAAGAAGAATCGCAATTAACCAGCAAACCTAAAATATATGCAATGCCTCAACAACTTAGCCTGATTTTAGAAGAAGCAAAAGCCGCTAACACACAATATAGCCAATAAGGGTTTCAGTAGTATGCGAAGGTTTGTAGCCCGCTTCAACTTTTTGTGTACTTTGATAGGAAATCGCCCGCAATCCCTTACGCATGACAACTATCTTTTGTAATCAAACTTTATACATTTCTTCTCTTAGGTTATGAATGTTTTCATCTGAAATATAATCATCGTAACTCATAAGTTTATCAATTATTCCTTTAGGAGTAATTTCAATTATCCGGTTACACACTGTATTAATAAATTCATGATCGTGCGAGGATAGCAAAACATTACCTTTATATGATGTAAGGGTATTATTAAATGCCTGTATAGTTTCCAAATCGAGGTGATTTGTTGGATTATCAAGAATAAGAACATTGGCGTTACGTAACATCATTCGTGATATCATACAACGCATTTTTTCACCTCCCGATAAAACTTTTACCTTTTTATAAATATCATCACCTGAAAAAAGCATTTTACCCAGGTATCCTCTCAGGTATGATTCACTTGTATCAGATGAATACATACCAAGCCATTCAACCAGGGTTTGATTACTTTGAAAAAACATTGAGTTTTCTAACGGTAAATATGCACCGGTAATTGTTACCCCCCAATTAAAACTTCCCGATTCGGGTTTTACCTGGTTATTAATTATTTCGAAAAGGGCAGTTATTGCAAGCTGATTTCTCGATAGAAAAGCCACTTTTTCATCCTTCTCAATATTGAAACTTATGTTGTTTAATAGTAAGGTGCCATCGGCCGACTGTTTTACCAGGTTTTTAACATTAAGAATGTTATTTCCTGTTTCACGTTCGGGGGTAAAAATAATACCCGGATAACGTCTTGTAGATGGTAAAATCTCTTCAATATTAAGCTTTTCAAGCATTTTACGGCGACTGGTAGCTTGCTTTGATTTTGCTACGTTTGCACTGAAACGTTGTATAAATTCAAGAAGTTCTTTTTTCTTTTCGTCGGCTTTTTTGTTTTGGGCCTGTTGCTGGCGCAACGCCAGCTGGCTGCTTTGGTACCAGAAAGAATAATTTCCGGAAAAAAGTTGTATTTTCCCATAATCAATATCTACAACGTGTGTGCAAATTGAATCGAGAAAATGACGGTCATGAGAAACAACAAGAAGTGTATTGTCAAAATTGGAAAGATAATTTTCTAACCATTGAACGGTTTCAAGGTCAAGGTCGTTTGTCGGTTCATCCAATAATAAATTATCGGGTTTTCCGAACAGTGCCTGTGCCAAAAGAACTTTAATTTTTTCCTTACCGCTAAGTTCCTTCAGCAATATATGGTGTTTTTCCTCCTTAATTCCCAAACCACTAAGTAGCATAGCTGCATCACTTTCGGCATTCCAACCGTCTAATGCTGCAAACTGCTCTTCCATTTCCGAAGCTCTTATTCCATCTTCCTCTGTAAAATCAGCTTTTGAGTAAATGGCATCTTTTTCACGGCTTAATTTCCAAAGTTTGTCATGCCCCATTAAAACAGTGTCAAGAACTTTAAATTCATTATAAGCATGGTGGTCCTGTCGCAGAACTGACAATCGTTCACCCGGGCCAGGAGTTATGGTCCCTCTTGTTGAATCCTGCTCGCCGCTAATTAATCTCAGGAATGTTGATTTTCCGGCTCCATTGGCACCAATAATGCCATAACAGTTACCCGGTGTAAGTTTTAAATTTACATCCTGAAACAGAAATTTTTTACCAAACTGAATGGCCAAATTGGAAACTGTAATCATCGTAAAAAACTATTTTTAAATGCAGATAATTAACAAAATATAACCTTAATATTGTTAAATGTAACTTTATTTTTAAGCCTGCAAAGGTAGGTAAGTAATAAGTTTATTATGGTTATAAGAAGTTAATGTTTGTTTAGCCCTAATAAATCATTGTAAATCCCATTAGACCGGGGCCATTGATACCGTAATGGCATTATCTGTTCAATATATATTAGGCTATTGGTAAAGGCACTGATATACAGCTTTTTTAACCGGTACGGCATTTCCAATGCTGAATTTGGCTTACTTTCTTGTAAGAAAATTAATAACGCTTATTGATGATTCGGTTAAAGTACCTGCTGCAAGGTTAAAATTTTGGTTAAACTGTTCACTTGTAGGGTGAATTGAATCAACCAAATCGGTAATTGCTTTAATACAAAAAAAGGGGATTTTATATAAATAAGCAACCCAAGCTACCGCTCCGGCTTCCATTTCTTTTACTTCTCCACCCAGTTTATTAATATATTCCTCGTCGGTTGGCAGCATGTCCAGCGAATTCCCGGTTGAAACGATGCCGGTTTTTAAATTTAGTATTGTTGCCATTTCTCTTGTGTCCCAGCAGTTAAAAAGACCTTTCCCCATATTGTCCCATCCTGGTATATTAATTCTATGGTCATGAAAAACCACACGCGGAAAACTCAAATAAACATCACCTATTTGGGCCCCTTTATGACTAAATCCGCCTGCTGTTCCGGCGCTAATTATCATATTGGGTTTAAAATACTCAATAGCCAAATGGGTTGTAAGTGTAGCAGCTTGTGTTCCAATTAAATCCAGTGCAGTGTCATTATCCTTCCCGTTAACTGTTATTATGATGCCTGAATTATTGAGTTTTCCAAACCAGGCCCTCATTGGTAACCCCGGGGCAAAATTATTATCTTCCGTAAGATTAAGTTTATTTATAAGTAATTGCGCTTCGGATTGCATGGCAATTACAAAACAAATTTTATTATCCATTAAATAATTCATTTGTTACAAAGATGAATAAAATATGAAATCCCTCCACTTTTTAGAATTACATTTGCAATAAAAATAAGAGATTTAAACAGAAATTATTTTAATTAAATAAAATGTACGGTTTATTTATTATCCTTTTGTTTTATTTTTTAGGAAACCTGATTAGTGAATTAATTGGTGGTTTCATTCCGGGTAGCGTTATTGGTATGGTTTTTCTGTTTTTTTCGTTACTTCTTAAATTGGTAAACCCCGAAAAGGTTAAACCGGTAGCAAATTTTATTACCGGTCATATGGCACTTTATTTTATTCCTGTTGGTGTTGGCATGATGGTTTCATTTCATTATCTGAGTCATATCTGGCCTGTAATTGTTCTGGCATCAATAGTAAGTATGGTTTTGGTGATGGTATCAACAGGTTGGGCATTTCAAATAATCAAAAAGTGGATAAATTAGATTATGTATTTATATACCAGCCATTTACCCTGGTTTTTGTTTTGGGCATTTACCTGCTGGCAGTTTGGTTATATAAGAAAACAAAGATTGGAGTACTTCACCCGGTTTTAACAAGTATAGCCGTAATTATTTTAATACTTAAGTTATTAAAGGTTGAATTTCAATCTTTTGAGAAAGGAAGTTATTTTATTGATTTTATGTTAGGGCCATCGGTAGTTGCCCTTGGCTATGGCTTGTATGAGCAGTTTTCGCTGATTCGCCGTAACCTGGTTTCAATTTTAACTTCTGTATTTATTGGCAGCTTAATAGGGGTATTGTCAGTTGCAGCCATAGCAATTTTTTTGGGTGCCGATGAAACAATTGTTGCATCACTTGAACCAAAATCAGTTACTACGCCAATTGCAATTCAAATTTCTGAAAGGTTTGGAGGTATTCCGCCCATTACAACTGTGGTTGTTATTTCAATAGGTATTTTTGGAGGAATAACCGGGCCATTTATTATGGATAAAACAGGCATTCATGACAAAATTGCCCGTGGATTGGGTTTGGGTGCAAGCGCTCATGGTATTGGAACAGCCCGGGCAATTGAAATTGGAGCCATTGAAGGTGCAGTTAGTGGAATAACAATTGGTTTAATGGGTTTGGCAACTGCTATTTTGGTGCCATTGGTAAGATGGATTTATTTATAATTAATGGTTCAGATGTTAATTGTTTTATTGCTTCTTTTTATACTGCTCCCTGTTTTAATAATGTTTATCTGTTACAGATATCCCTTTTTTAATAAAATTGGGCCAGTAGTTATAGCATACATCGTGGGGCTTGTAATAGGCAATTCAGGGTTATTGCCCCCCGAAGGAATAAAATTTCAACACTTGCTTTCCAATATTACCATCCCAATAGCAATACCGTTAATGTTATTTTCAATTAACCTGAGATTAATATCCGGATTGGCCGGACGACATATTAAATCGCTATTTGCCGGATTAGTAAGTGTTATAGTAATTATTGTTACAGGTTATTTTATTTTCGAAAATTTTATTCCTGATGCCTGGAAGGTTAGCGGATTACTGGTTGGTGTTTATACAGGTGGAACCCCAAACCTTGCTTCCCTTAAACTTATTCTTAATGTGGATGAAAACCTTTACCTGGTAATTCATTCTGCCGACCTTGTTGTAGGGGTATTTTACCTTTTCTTTTTAATGACTTTGGGGCAAAGGTTTTTTTCCAGATTTTTACCGGTTTTAAAAACTACTGAAACTGGTGGCGGGGGTAACATGATAGTTGAAAATAATAATGACTTTGAAATTTTTAAAAAGAAATATTTCATATCTCATTCAAAATCTTTGTTGCTTGCATTAGCGGTTATCTTTTTATCTGTGGCATTATCACTTTTTGTACCTAAGGGTGCCCAAATGGCTGTTATAATGATGCTGATAACAACTTTTGCCCTTGCGCTTTCATTTATTCCGCAAATAAATAAAATGCCCAAAACTTTTGAATTAGGGATGTATTTTGTCCTGGTTTTTAGCGTTACAGTTGCATCAAAGGTATATGCCGGCACTATTATATCTGTAACTTTTGAAATAATAGGATTTGTTGTTTGGGTAGTATTTGGGTCTCTTATTTTACAGGTTGTTTTATCACGAATTTTGAAAATTGATGTTGATACAATGATAATAACATCTGCTGCATTAGTTTGCAGCCCGCCCTTTGTTCCAGTGGTTGCAGGTGCTTTAAAAAACCGCAATATTGTTTTAACGGGACTTACGATTGGTATTCTGGGTTATGCAATAGGAAATTATCTTGGCTTTTTACTGGCCAATTGGTTAAAGTTATTTTAATTACATTTTAAAATAAATAGTTAAGCCCAATATAAAAACCTGAATCCCCATCCTGCTTATTGATTGCCATTCCATAGTCGCATCCAACAATAAAATTCCGGTTCATTGCCACCCTCAATCCTAATCCCCATGAGCTATGAAATTTTTCTGCTCCCGGCAACAAGTAATCCGTTACAGGTTCATTGGGTAATGCGATTTCATTTATCCTGATTTTTTTAGTTACTCTTCCAAAATCATAAAAGGTATTTGCCCCAAAATAAAAATTCTGTTTTAAGAACCTGGTATATATAGGTTTCCACCTAAGTTCCATATTGCCAAATATTATCCCGTCACCAACTACCCTGTTACGCCTCACACCTCGTAAACTTCTCTGGCCTCCCAGGCCGGTTGATGATGCCCCGGACATAACTGATGTAATAATTTGGGGTTGATAATAAAATGGAACATCTCCATTAATTGTTTCCTGCCAAGCCAATCTAAGGGCAAATGACAAATCATCCTCAATAATTGTAAAGTATTGCCGGTGAATTACCGAAAATTTTGAAAAACTGCTCTCCGAACCTAAAAATTCGGGGGCTGTTACTACAACCATTTCAGTCCATATACCTCTCATGGGGTTTGCCCTGTTATCACGGGTATCATAAACAATTCCCCCTTTTATTTCAGGGATAAACCCACCGTTTGCCTCTTGTTTATTTATTAAACCCCAGGTAATGTATTTTTCATATAATCCGGGCTCATCTTCAACTGACGGGAGTTTATCCACATCATTTTTGCCTTTGTTTAAGCGGTCAATATCTACCGATCCTATTGTAAAATTTAACAGGTTAAAGCCCAAAATCCAGTTAAGTGATGTACTGCCAATTTTTCCCTGAAAATCAGATTTAAATCTGAAAAGTTTTTGTTGCATTTTATAAAACATGCGTGTACGGTATTCATCTGATTTTTCATTTTCCCAATTTTTTTTCAGCACTGATTCGTATCCGTTAAATCCATAGAAATCATAAGCCTGTTCAGGCATATACGATATATCATTTATAATTTTGATACCCTTTATAAGTCTGTCGGAATCTAAATAAAACCTGTAAATACCGCTTCCTTTTGTGTATTGTGAAATCTCAAAATACAACGAATGGTCAAATTGCGGATATCTTTTTCCATCACCATAATTAAATAAGTTTATAAGGCCACCATATTGAAATCCCAAATCAGCATCAAACGAAATTGCAGGCAAAATTCCAAAGTTCCATCCTTTTTTTGTTTCATTAACTGCTATTACTGAATCGTTTTGGCCAATTAAATAAAAAGGGTACATAATTAGAATGAACAAAAGATATCTCTTTATCATTTCCGAAAAAATATGGGTTGTAATGATTAATTCAAATTTAATTTTTTTTTGCTGTTTAAATGTAATTTTATTAATTATCTAATTTTTTAATAAAATCTGTTTAAATCGGCAGTTAAAGTTAAATTTGCGGTAAATTGAAAATTTAATGAGTAAACTAAAATCCTGGATTATTTCCTTTAGATTAAGAACGTTACCACTGGCGTTATCATCAGTTTTTATGGGAAGTATTATTGCAGCTGCTGATGGAATGTTTAATGGTATGGTACTGTTAATGGCATCATTAACAACTCTTTTTTTGCAGGTATTGAGTAATCTTTCAAATGATTATGGCGATGCAGTTTCTGGGGCAGACAATGATAACAGGGTGGGTCCCAAAAGAATGGTACAAAGTGGAATAATTAAACCCGGCGAAATGAAGAGGGCTATGATTGTTACAGGTTTGTTATCGCTTATTTCGGGAGTACTGTTGTTGTACTTTGCTTTTGAAAAATTTAATTTTATCCAGGTAATGTTTTTCCTGATTGGTATTGGGGCTATAATTGCAGCTGTTAGATATACAGTTGGCAGTAATCCATATGGGTACCGTGGGCTGGGGGATATTTATGTTTTTATTTTTTTTGGGTTGGCAGGGGTGGCCGGCACCTGGTTTTTGCACACCAATATCTGGCATTGGAGCATATTATTACCGGCATCAACAATAGGTTTTTTTAGTACCGGAGTGTTAAACCTTAATAATATACGCGACATTGAATCTGACAGGCTAAGTAATAAAACAACCCTTGTTGTAAAAATGGGAAGAAGGGCAGCATCGTGGTACCATCTGTTTATTATTGGAGTCGGTTGGGTTTCAATAATGGTTTATTTTGCCCTATTTATAACGGATTGGCGTTTTTGTTTTGTTTTGATTTCATTACCACTATTTATCCGGAATATAATGGTTGTTTTTAAAAATAAAAAATCAACCGAATTAGATTCTGAATTGCGCAATCTGGCTCTGTCAACTTTGTTGTTTGTGGCTTTAAGTGCATTTATTATACTTTGGTAGGGGTATTTTTACGATTTTCAATTTGTTTTTAGTGTATTTATCCCGGATTAGTCATTAGAAAGGCAATGAACTAATGACTTAGCCGGGATTAACCCTACCGAATAGTAGGTACAGGCTGCTTTAGAAAAACTTAATTTGTAAGCATTTCTGATTACAAATTTTTAGTTTTTCTTTAGCGATTTGTCAAAATAGAAGGCATGTAATCAATAACTTATGACTATTAATTTCTAATGACGGTCATTAGAAAAAATGGCAAAAGACAAATTTGGGTTTATATTGTCAATAGATCGTTAGACTTTTAGAATATTAGATGCTTGATAAAATCAAGTTATTGATATTAAATACATTACAGGTTTAACGAGCAACCATGTATGCGTCTGTAAACCGGGTAAATAAAAAAGGTTAACGAATTATTAATTGTAATAATTTATTATAAATGCTTAAGGCAAAACTTAATAAACATAGCCTGATTTTTGCCGTGGCAGGTGGTACATCACGCGGGGTGCTCACTTCAAAAATAAGTTGGTATGTTACTGTTTGGGATGATGAAAATCCAAATATTAAAGGTATTGGCGAATGTTCAATAATACCCGGATTAAGCCCCGATGATACTCCTGAACTCATTGATAATCTTAATTGGCTTTGCACAAATATAAACGTTGCTGCAGATAATTACCAGGTACTATTAAAAAACCAGCCGGCCATTCGTTTCGCCGTTGAAATGGCATTATCAGATTTACAAAATGGTGGTGGGCAAATTCTTTTTCCTTCCGATTTTACAAAAGGTCTTGTGGGTATCCCCATTAATGGACTGATATGGATGGGTGAAATTGATGAAATGAGCAGGAGAATTGAAGAAAAACTTGCTGATGGCTTTTCTTGTATTAAAATAAAAATTGGTGCCCTAAATTTTAATGATGAATATTCACTCCTTAAAGAACTTAGAAACCGGTTTTCACAAAACGATCTGGAATTACGGGTTGATGCAAATGGTGCATTTTTACCGGGTACTGCTCCAATAATTCTTGATAAACTTGCCAAACTGGAAATTCATTCCATCGAACAGCCAATTAAAGCCGGGATGTGGAAAGAGATGGCTGAAATTTGTGCAAATTCACCAATTCCTGTGGCACTTGACGAAGAGCTAATCGGAATTTATGATGAACAAACCAGGAGCCAAATGCTTTCATTTATAAAACCACAATATATTATTCTAAAACCAAGTATTTTAGGTGGTTTCAATTCTTCTCAGAAATGGATTAATATTGCTGAGAGTTTTAACATTGGTTGGTGGGTAACTTCTGCTCTGGAAGGAAATGTTGGGTTAAATGCAATAGCCCAATGGACAGCAACATTAAATAATAAAATGCACCAGGGCCTGGGAACCGGCCAGGTATTTACAAATAATATTTTATCGCCGCTAAAAATTTCAAAAGGAGAATTGTTATATATCTATTCAGATTCATTAAAGGATGTTTACTTTAGAATTCCTTAACTCTGTATAATTTATTATAAGTTAATTAGCTTATTGATGGTATGTATTAGCGAAATAACTTATAATATTTAATTATAAGTTATTGAAATTATATTTTTTTGTAATAAATTTAGGCCATAAAAGAGAATTTATCCTTTTAAAAGTGTTAACTTTTAAGCAAATCTAATGATTAAAGCGACCATTTCAGGCGATATAGTTGGTTCAACAACCCTGTCAGAAGAGGGGCGATTGATATTGGAAAAAGGTTTTCATGATCTGTTGTTTTTTTTGGATACTAATTTCGGTGTTTACGGTCGTGTAGTTAAGGGTGATTATTTAGAGTGTTATCTTAATAACCCTGAGGTTGCATTAAGGGTTATGTTAATAATAAAATGTTTTATAAAGGCCCTTCCAATAAAAGGACCAATTGGTACAAAATCATTTAAAATACATGGGATACGACTGGCTATAGGGCTGGGAGAGATAAGCCGGTTTGATAAAAATAAAGGTATTATTGATGGTGAGGCAATATATCTTTCAGGTCGGTTAATAAGCAAGCAGTCAGATGTATATGAAAAACGAAGAGTTATTAAATCAACATTGTTTATTGATGCCAAAAACCAAAATGTGGTAAACGAATTTGAGCCTGTACTTGCACTTATTGATTTTTTGTTGAGTAAATGTACATCGAAACAATGTGAAGTGATTCTTCATAAACTGGCCGGAAAAAGTGAGGAAACCATTGCAAATGAATTAGGGATTTCTCAATCAGCAGTTAATCAGCACTCAACAGGGTCAGGGTGGAATGCAATTGAGAAGGCAGTTAACAGATTTAATAATGTTATAATTAATTTATAATATGAATTTTATTCAACTGGTAACTCTTCAGTTTATTGCATATCTGTTGTCAGGTTTTGTGTTTCAACCGGGCAAATGGATTGATGATAAAATTAAAAACGGGATAAAAAGCAGGTATTATTATTTAAATCAGCTTATAGTATTTGGGATTTCATGGGTTTTCTCTTTTCAATGGGGCTTTGTTGTGGGTGCTGTAATTATTACTGTTTTTAACGGGTTGCTCGGGTTTATTAATCATAAGCTCTATAATTATCAGGTTATTGGGAAATATCTCTTTTTTTTAACCCACCTTTTCCAGGTATCAGTAATAACATTTGTATCTTGGTATTTAGGCAATAATTACATTTTAACCCCCTGGTTAAACCTTAATTTTAATACCGGTTATATTATTATTATTGCCGCATACCTTTTTTGTACTAAACCTGCAAATCATTTAATTAAGGAAATTTTCAGATTATACAGTATTAAAATCGCTAAAAATGATTCTGAATTATTTGAATTGCCAAATGCCGGAAAATTAATAGGTAATGTTGAACGTTTACTAACACTTACCTTTGTATTAATGGGTAGATATGAAGCTGTTGGTTTTTTAATTGCTGCAAAATCAATTCTAAGGTTTGGAGAAAAGGATAACATAAAGTCGGAATATGTATTAATTGGTACTTTATTAAGTTTTGGAATAGCCATTATAATAGGAGTTGTTATTAATTTATGCTTCTTGTAAGGAGGTTTTTTCATTGTATTTTAATGACCCTGATTATGGATTATTGGCTTTATATCAACGGGAATTATATTGACGGGGAAAGTATAAATAAACCGGAGGGTAAAAACAATTCATGGAATAATGAATTATCAGAATTTCTATCTGATTGGTATTCTGACAGCAAAACCATTAAAGTTAACACATCAGGTTCAACAGGTAATCCAAAATCAATACTGGTTTACAAAAAAGCCATGGTTGAATCAGCTGTAAAAACTATAAACTTTTTCAATCTGGTTCCGGGGCAAAATGTTTTGCTATGTCTTCCGGTTTCGTTTATTGCAGGCAAAATGATGGTTGTTAGAGCCCTGGTGGGACATTTAAACCTTGTTGTTGTTGAACCTTCCGGTTTGCCATTGAAAAATGTTGACAAAATAATTGATTTTGCTGCTTTTACACCAATGCAAATGATAAACGAGTTGGCATTAACAAGTAATTCTAAACTAAAGTATTTAAAAAAAGTAATAATTGGTGGCGGGCCTGTCAATGATCATTTATACTCCACATTACAAAATCACTCTTTTGAAGCATACGAAACATATGGTATGACCGAAACTCTTTCACATGTGGCAATACGCAGGTTAAATGGAAATAATCCCCAGAAATATTTTTACCCGTTGCCGGGTGTAAGAATAATGAGAGATGACAGAGGTTGTTTGATTTTAAATGTTAAAGGGGTAACAAACGGCAATTTAATAACAAATGATGTGGTTGACATAACGCCAGTCGGGTCATTCAGTGTTACAGGGCGAATTGATAATGTTATAAATAGTGGTGGTATAAAGGTTCAACCCGAAAAACTTGAGAAATTAATTAACTCAATAACTAAGTCTGATTTTGTAATTTCATCTGTTCCTGATAGTTTACTTGGTGAAAAAATTGTACTTGTTACCCGCTCAATGCCTGGAAATGTTATGGATTTGTTTACCCTGCTAAGTAATCATTTATCAAAATATGAATTACCGGCATCGCTATATTTAGTAGATAATTTCCCGGTAACAAATTCTGACAAGCTAATCAGAAACAAACTCAGATTAACTATTTTGGAACAGAAGCCTGTATATAGCAGATAATATTTTCAATTACGATTCCTGATAAGAGTAGTATTATTCTTATAGCCTTATATTTTAATTTTGCATTATTCGTTATAGTTTATAACTTTTTATTCCTGATGTTTACAACATTATTTATTGCATTCTGAATTTCCTCTGATACACAAAGCCGTCCATTAATAATACTGGCAGTAGTAATAATTCCTTTTAAGCTTAACTTATTATCAGGCAACTTGTAAATGTCCTGGTAAAAAATGTATTTAACCCCTTCCTGTTCAACTCTGAGTTTTACAACAAACTTATCCCCGCTTTTTAGAGGGGTTTTATATGATAAATCTGCCCTGGCCACCACCGCATAAATACCTTTTTTATAAAGTTCGGTAAAATCCAACCCAAGTGTCAATAAAAATTCATGCCTTGTATGCTCAAGATAATTTTGGTAAACACTGTTATTTACAATTCCTTGCAGGTCACATTCATAATCTCTTACTTTAAACTCCAGCTCATAATCATATGCTTTGCTCATAATTATTTGTAAATCATTTATTTATTATAGAAATATTCAAATAACCTTTATTCACATTATTTCATCACCTTCTTCATAATACCCAAAACACCTCTTATAAAAGTTGCGCTGGTAAGCACTTTAACTACCGGATGCGGTCGCGATAAACTTCTTCCTGATGATGTTGTTCTGCCGGTTGAATATTTCTGGCTCTCTTTTAATTCTTTTTCCTTTTGTTTTTCCCATTCCTTGTGGGATGCATCCTCAGCCACCTGTTTTTCTATTTGGTCAATTTTTTTTGATAATAAATCATAGGCACTTTCTCGGTCAATATTTTGTCCATATTTAAGTCGTAACTGTGATGTTTGATTTAATTTATTTATCTCATCCTGAGTCAAAATATCCATACGACTCATTGGGGCACGTAACATACAAACAGCAAGAGGAGTTGGGATACCCTTTTCATTTAATGCAGTAACCAAGGCCTCTCCAATACCAAGTGATGTAATTGCCTGATCGGTTTTATAATATTCTGAAATAGGAAAGTTTTCAGATGTAAGTTTAATAGCTTTCCTGTCAACAGCAGTAAAAGCTCTTAAAGCATGTTGAATTTTAAGCCCAAGCTGTCCCAATACCCCGTTGGGAACATCCATTGGGTTTTGGGTTACAAAATATAAACCCACACCTTTAGAACGTATCAATTTTACAATGTTCTCAATCTGGTCAAGAAGGGCGTTACTTGCCTGGTTAAAAATCAGATGGGCTTCATCAATGAATATTACCAGCTCAGGTTTGTCTGAATCACCTTTTTCAGGTAATTCATTATAAACTTCGGCAAGTAAACACAACATAAAAGTTGAGAATAGTTTTGGCTTATCCTGAATGTCAGTTAACCTTATGATATTAACAAATCCGTTGCCATTACCATCTCTGCGTAAAAGGTCCCTGATATCGAATGATAGTTCGCCAAAGAACAAGCCGGCTCCCTGCTGTTCAAGTTCAATTATCTTCCTTAGTATAGTTCCTGTTGAAACCGATGACATTTTTCCATATTCTATTTCTATATCCTTTTTACCCTCCTCATTGGCATATTGGATAACTTTTTTCAGGTCTTTCAAATCCAGTAAAGGCATGTGGTTATCATCACAATATTTAAATATCATGGCTAATAGCCCGCCCTGGGTATCATTTAATTCCAGTATTCGGGATAATAATACAGGCCCGAATTCAGAAACCGTTGCCCGTAATCGAACGCCATCCTGCCGGGAAATTGTCATCAATTCAACAGGGCAACCTTTTGTTTCGTATTGAATACCAAGTTTTGAGTGTCTTTCGGTAATAAATGGCTTTTCAACTCCCGGCATGGCAATTCCACTTAAATCGCCCTTAACATCCATAAGTAATACAGGGATCCCTTTTTCTGAAAGCTGCTCAGTTATTAATTGGAGTGTTTTTGTTTTACCGGTACCTGTTGCTCCGGCAATAAGTCCATGACGGTTAAGGGTTTTAAGCGGTATTTTAATCTGGGTGCCGCTTAAAGGTTCACCTTCAAGCCTGGCCCCACCAAGTAAAATATAATCACCTTTACAAGCATAACCCTGATTTATGTATTCTATAAATTTTTCAGCCTTGTTCATTTCGAATTGTTTGATTATTAATTTACTGCATAGTGCAATTTAATAAATTTGATTTAAAACACTACCAGGTTTTTTAAATAAGAAAATTTATAATTAATAAAACACCCTTGTTTTGTAAAATCAAACAACTTATTGTTTTAATTGCTACAAGGGTATTCCTGCTTCCCTTAAAAATTAAATTTTATTCTTATGGAACGAGCCCCGGTTGTTCGGGGCGGGCTCCCCCTATGTATCGGGACAGGCAATGCGGCCATATTTTAAAAATTATTTACTTATGAATAGGCAATTTCATAATTTGGCAAAGAAATCGTTGCCTTTATCATCAACAATAATAAATGCCGGAAAGTTTTCAACCCTGATTTTTCTAACGGCTTCCATACCCAGTTCTTCAAAATCAACAATCTCAACCGATTTAATACTTTCCTTGGCTAAAATTGCGGCCGGTCCCCCAATTGAGCCAATGTAAAATCCACCATGTTTTTTACAGGCATCTGTAACTGCCTTAGAGCGGTTCCCTTTGGCCAACATAATTAACGATCCGCCCAAACTTTGGAATTGATCAACATAAGAATCCATTCTACCTGCGGTGGTAGGCCCAAAACTTCCTGATGCCATTCCTTTTGGTGTTTTAGCCGGACCGGCATAATAAACCGGATGCTGTTTTAAATAATCAGGCATTGGCTTGCCCTCGTCGAGCATCTGTTTAATCTTTGCGTGTGCAATATCACGTGCAACAATAAGTGTTCCTTTAAGGTTTAACCTGGTTTTGATTGGATATTTTGACAATTCTTTTCTTATTTCATCCATTGGTTTATCCAGGTCAATTTCAACGGGAGGAGCTAATTCAGGAGCTCTGGCTGGAACAAAGCGGGCTGGGTTTTTCTCAAGTTCTTCAATAAAAATCCCATCCTTGGTTATTTTGGCTTTAATATTTCGGTCGGCACTGCAGCTTACACCCAACCCAACCGGGCATGATGCAGCATGGCGCGGTAATCGTATAACCCTAACATCGTGAACAAAGTATTTACCCCCAAACTGTGCTCCAATGGTGCTCTCTTCGCAAATTTTCTGCACTCTGGCTTCCCAATCCAAATCCCTGAATGCCTGCCCTCCTTCATTACCTTCTGTAGGCAAATGGTCATAATAACCTGCCGAGGCTTTTTTAACTGTAACAAGTGTGGCTTCAGCCGATGTACCCCCAATTACAAGGGCCAGGTGATATGGCGGGCAGGCCGATGTACCCAGATCTTTAATTTTCTCTTTAACAAAACGGGTCAGGGAGTCTTCAGTAAGTAAGGCTTTTGTTTGCTGGTACAAATAGGTTTTATTACCTGAACCACCACCCTTTGTGATAAATAAAAACTCGTATTGGTTTCCTTCCTCAGAATAAATATCAATTTGGGCAGGCAGGTTCGTCCCTGTGTTTATTTCATCAAACATATTAAAGGCCACCACCTGCGAATAACGAAGATTTTTATCACAGTAAGTTTCATAAATTCCCCTTGAAATTGCTTCCGCATCGTTAGTACCAGTCCAAACGTTTTCACCTTTTTTCCCAATCACTATTGCAGTTCCAGTATCCTGGCATGTAGGCAGCTCCCCATTGGCAGATACAACCTGGTTTAGTAACATGGTGTGAGCTACAAAGCGGTCATTGTCAGATGCTTCCGGATCCTTAAGTATGTTTGCAAGTTTTTCCAGGTGAGCAGGGCGGAGGTAAAATGAAACATCATTAATGGCCTCTTTTGCTAATACCTCAAGCCCTTTGGGGTCTATTTTTAAAACCTGCCTTCCTTCTATTTCAATAGTTGATACAAATTCCCGGGTAAGCAGTTTGTAAGAAGTTGTATCTTTTTTTATGGGAAATGGTTTTTGATACTTAAAATCAGCCATAATATTGATTTTTTTATAATATTATATTTTACCACAAATTTAAAGATTTTTATCTGCCATCATTGGTTTATAATCCCCTTATAGGATTTTCACATGAATTTTATGGTAGCCTGCCATAAAAATATTTATAGCATACAGGTTAATATATACTTAATAAGTAAAAACAGGGAAAATTGTAGCTGTTGAAAAATTTTGTTGCTTAACTGTTTTTAATCTTGGACTTTTACTAAACGGGCTGTTTTAATATATCACAAGCCATAACCTTAATATATAACTATTTATTGAACTGTGTTTAAATTTGGTTTTAACCTTGAACAAAATTATAAACCTGGCATCATTAAAAAGTTTTTGTTAAAACTGGTAAATTAAACCTGGTGTTTTTTTAAAAGTTAAATCTTATAATATGTAGTTATAATGTATGGTTTTACTTATATTTTTACATTTATTCATTAATTATTTTTAAAATATTAATAAAAATCCATACTTTTTTAAGAAATATTAGTTGTATTTAATTTGTTAAGACCTGTTTAATTTTTAAGTTTGCGTCGGTTTAAAAAAGTCGTGTTCAAAAAAGGATTGTAGAAAATATATGCTTATAAAGCAAAAAAAAAGAATGGACTGTTTAATGGGCCCACCATTAATATTTTAAAAAGAAATGAAGCGATTAGGCGAACGGATTAAGAAAAGGCGGGAAGTTTTGCAAATGCAGCTCAATGATGTTGCAAGAATAGCTGGAATTAGTGCTGGTGCATTGTCACAAATCGAAAACGCCAAAGCCTTTCCATCAATATTAACTTTAAAGGCCATTTCAGGTGCACTGAATTCCACTGTTGGTGAGTTGATTGGAGATTCTGACGGTATGGATAAGAATCCTCTGATAAAATATTCAGAAAGAAAATTTGTCAATAAAAATGCAACTGGTACATCTTTGTACCTCTTATCTCACCATGAAACGGGTAAACTAATGGATACTTTTTTACTGGTAATGGCGCAGGATTCTGATTCAACCGGGTTTTTTAAAGCTCATTCCGGACAGGAGTTATGTCATGTATTAAAAGGAGAAGTTGATTTTGAACTGGAGGACAGCTCCTACAATTTAAAAACAGGGGATAGTATCTATTATAATTCATCAAGGTTTCAACATGTTTCAAATAAAAACTTTGAAGAGGCTGAATTGTTATGGGTTGTAACCCCTGCAAATATATAATTTGCAGTTAATATATTTTTTTTATATAAAATGGTTAAACAGATAAACCAATTATCATGAATATTCTTAATGAATTAGAGAAAATGGGAGTGGCAGTACCTCCCCAGGTCAGGGATCTTTTAACTCAAGCTGTGGATGTTACTGTTTTTAATTCTTCTGATGAGTTGGTGGATGCGAGTGTCGGGGGTCCACAAAGCGATTCATTTGAAGTAAAATACGAGGTGCCTGGCAAAGGAGAGTATGTTGAAGCAGTTGTACACCGCGTTTCTAACGGTATTTCGGCAAATTACACCGAATCGTACATGCGGCGTCGCGATCCTGACACTTTAGTAATTGCTGACAATAAACCAACTGATCATCCACGCTTTAAGGATGCATTTGGGTACGATTTTGAAGTTGTCCGCAAAGAGACCTTTGACTGGATGAAGAAGCAGAAATTAGCCACATATTTATATTATGCCGGTGATTTCCCGGCAGGCGTTGGTGGTATTGTTATTGCTCCGGCAAACGCAGGATTTTTTGCATTAGGATTGGCTTTTTTACAAAGAGTTGTCCCTGTTAATGAAATACCCGAAGGGTTCAAAATTGAATCTGCAATTTATGTTGCGCCACCATTCCGCCATACACATTTTAATGGCAAACAAAAGGTAATCCACAATCGTCTTGATGGTTTACATGAAATGTACTCATACAACCTTTACCCCGGACCAAGTGCCAAAAAAGGTCTTTACGGGGTTTTAATTGCAAAAGGCGAAAAGGAAGGTTGGGTTGCAGCCCACTGTTCTACTGTTCAAGCCATAAGCCCTTATGATAATTCAACAGTGTTTATGCATGAAGGCGCCAGTGGGGGAGGTAAAAGTGAAATGTTGCAGCATATTATTCGTGAACCAAACGGGCAGGTTGTTATAGGAACTAATATAAAAACTGAAGAAAAAAGACATATTAACATACCTTTATTCTGTTCGTTTAATCCTGTAACTGATGATATAGCCCTGTGTCATACCAATTTCCAGAAGGGAAGGGGTAAATTATCACTTTATGATGCTGAAAATGCCTGGTTTATCAGAACCGACAGTATAACAAAATATGGCGATGATCCATCTCTTGAAAAGATTACCATAAATCCTCCAAAACCGGTTTTATTTTTAAATATTGAAACCAAACCAAACGGTATTGCATTAATTTGGAACCACAAAATGGATGAACCGGGTAAACCATGCCCAAATCCACGGGTTATTTTACCACGCGATATAGTTCCCAATGTTGTAAAAAAACCTGTTACTGTCGATATCCGTAGTTTCGGGATCAGGACCCCGCCCTGCTCTGCAGAAAACCCAACGTACGGTATTGTTGGGATGTTCCATATTCTACCTCCTGCACTTGCATGGTTGTGGCGTTTAGTAAGCCCAAGGGGCCATGCTAATCCAAGTATTGTAGGTACCGGTGGTATGGGAAGTGAAGGTGTTGGATCTTATGGTCCGTTTGCTACCGGCGAAAGGGTGGCACAGGCAAACCTTTTGCTTGAGCAAATTATTAATACACCAAGGGTTCGTTATACTTTGGTTCCAAACCAGCATATTGGTTCTTGGAAAGTAGGATTTAAACCACAATTGTTAATGCGTGAGTATCTTACCCGTCGGGGAAATGCCAAATTCCCGGTTGAACAGTATCAACCTTCCCGTTGTCCCCTTTTGGGATACGAACTTAATTATATTACAATTGAAGGGTCAAAAATTCCTTCACGTTTCCTGAAAGTATATAAACAACCTGAAGTGGGTGAGGCCGGATATGATAAGGGAGCTGAAATACTTTACGGGTTCTTTAAGGAAAAGTTGGCAAAATATTTGCAACCTGATCTGTTACCATTGGGACGCAAAATAATTGAAGCTTGTATGAATGGAGCTTCCGTTGATGAGTATAACCAACTTTTACCTATGGAATATCAATACGCTTTTCTTAAAAAAAGCAAATAGTTTTAAAATAGGTTATTTATTTAATAGCCGGCCATTTATTTGACCGGCTATTTTTTTAAAGAAATGGTTAATTATCAATTTGCTCCTGAATTGATTGTAAATGATTACAGGTTTTATGTTATATCAGGTTAATTTTATGTGATAGTTATTTTTAAACCCAAATTAGTCATTATGAATGCAATGAACTAATGGCTTAGCCGGGTTTAACCCTACCGGATTGTTGGTACAGGCTGCTTTAGAAAACCTTAATTTGTAAATATTTCTGATTACAAATATTTAGTTTTTCTTAAGCGGTTTGTTAAAATAGAAGTCACATAACCAACAACTTAAGACTATAAATTTTTAATAACTGTAATTAGAAAAATAGGCTAAAGACAAATTTGGTTTTAAAAAATTAAATTTCTGTTGTTTATTTTCATTTTCCTGATTTTTTGATAAACCAACCGTTAAATATACCTTTGTCCCAAATAAAACATATTATAGGTTATTGAATGATGAATACCGGGAAGGATATTTTATATGCATCAAAAGTTATACTGGAAGGCAAATTGGTTGCTTTTCCAACTGAAACAGTTTATGGTCTTGGAGCAAACGGTTTTGATCCTGAAGCAGTAGTCAGGATTTTTGAAGCGAAAAAAAGACCATCCTTCGATCCATTGATTTTACATATTGGTAATATTGGTGATTTGGAAAAAGTGTATGAAAAACCAATACCAAAACTTGTAACAGACCTTGCCGCCAGATATTGGCCTGGCCCGCTTACCATTGTTGGAAGGAAAAGCTCATTAGTGCCCGATGTTGTAACATCGGGTTTACCCACTGTTGGAGTTAGAATGCCTGGTCATAAAATTGCACTTGAACTTTTAAAGCTTGCCGGTGTACCAATAGCTGCGCCAAGTGCAAACCTTTTCGGCAGGTTGAGTCCTACCAAATCGGCTCATGTACGAGAACAACTGGCACATGTTGATTATATTATTGAAGGAGGTAAATCAACCATTGGGATTGAATCAACAATAGTGGCTGTTATTGACAAAACTATTGAAATATTGCGTCCAGGGGCAATTACAGCTAATCAAATTAAAATTGATTTTCCTGGTATTGAAGTAAGGGTATCAAACACAGAAGACCATATTCAGGCGCCGGGCCAGTTAAAAAGCCATTACTCACCTGTAAAGCCACTTTACCTGGTTGATAAAGAGCCGGATGTGTTACCCGATAATGCCGGTTTAATTGTGTTTGAACCTGAATCATTAACTGGTAATTACAATAACAGGGTTGCCATATTATCGAAAAAGGGTGATTTAATTGAGGGGGCATCCAAAATGTTTGCTGCACTTCATGACTTTGAAGCAGATATAAATGTAAAAGTGATTTACGCAATAAAAGTGCGTGAAGAGGGTATTGGTGTTGCAATAATGGACAGACTCAAAAAAGGTGCATTCAGGTTTTCTGATAAATCCGCTGATATTTGAGTTTTTTCGGAAGTTGGATTTGATGATTACAAACTAATTTTGAATTTGGGAAAATGTAAATTTAGGAATTATTCCGGCCTATCAATATTGGCAGAAACTTTATAACACATTCTTTAAAAACTTATCAATTATTTCAACACTTTCAATAAACCATGGGTTAAACAGCCAAAAGGTATGCATTGTATTTTTAAATTCATGAACCGAGGTGTATATTTTATATTCTTTTAAAAGTACGGTCATATCATCCCTGCCACTGTGAAAGCGCGGAATAGAGCTATTTAAAAATAGAATTGGTGCTGACTTTTTGTTAACATGGTTCAATGCTGAAGCCTCAATTCTGCTAACCGAATCTTCTGTAACAGGTGAGCCAAACCATAGTGTTGCAGCAGATAGTTTCCCGGGTTTGTCTTGTCCCTCACCTGATTCCGGATGGATAAAGGCTAAAATACCATCAATATTTACAACTGCATCAACCCGGCTTGAAAATTTCTTATACAGATTGTTGGTAAACCGCTTATGGTGCCTGTTAATGCTACCTAATAAGGCGGCAATTTGCCCTCCGGCCGAATTACCCTGAATTACTATTCTTTTAGTATCAAAATTAAAAGTTTTGGCGTTAGCACGCACCCACCTTATAGATGCCTGAACATCTGATACAGCTGAAGGGTAAAGTGCTTCACCCGATAACCTGTATTCAACACAAACTGTGGAATAGCCCCTTCTTGCAAGCTCAAAGGCCATTGGCCATTCCATCATTTTATTCCCACTTCGCCAACCTCCGCCGTGAATTAAGATAATAACCGGACGTTTATCCTGGTTTTTGATATTTGGAGTGATTACATCCAGGTGCAATAGCCTGTTGTCATACTTCGCATAAACAATATCACGAAATATTTTGATTTCTGAAGTATCTCCAATTCCTGCAATTGAGATAAATGGAAATTCTTTTCGGTATTTAATAAACTCACTATAAGCAGAATATGAAGTATCGGCAGTTGAAGGATATTTTTTTTGAAGTTGTGGATAAATATTAGTGTTTGTAATTGAAATAAATATAAAAAGTATTAAATTTTTCAATATTACTTTAATCTTTATAATATTGGCATAATATGGTTCCGGTAAAAGGTTATTCATGGCCTGGAATTTATAAATATACAAAACATGGGTGTTTATATAGAATAATTGACCCGTATTGAAAATAAGTTTAAATTTAAAAACATAGTTCTTTAAAAACTAATATTAGCAATAAATGAATATTAAAAAGCTTGAAGAAATTTTGGATGATAAAGTAACTTCAATTGAAAACCTGGGAGGGGGATGTATTTCCGATACAAAAAAAATTTCGGTAGTATCAGGACAAAAGTTTACGGTTAAATTGTATTCAAAGGATATGGGCATAAAAGAAGCCAATGGGCTTAAGGAGTTGGAAATTAGTGGTGCAATACGTGTACCACGTGTTTTATTTGCCGATAAAAGTATGTTAGTTATGGAGTATATTGCACAGGGAAATAAAGCAGGTTTTTTTTTTGAAGTTTTTGGCAAACAGCTTGCAGCCTTGCATCGCCACCAAAGCGAATTCTTTGGCTTTTACGAGGATAATTTTATTGGAACAAACCCACAAATTAATTTGCCGCAATCATCAGACTGGATATCATTTTATTTTGAAAACCGACTCCTTTACCAATATAAGCTTGCTGAGAAAAATGGATATGTAGATAACAATTTTAAAAATCTGTTTTCTAAGATTGAAAAAAGGCTGCATTCAATATTAAATGGCAGCCAGGAAGCCCCCTCGCTAATACATGGAGATTTGTGGGGAGGAAATTATATTGTTGGTTTAAATGGTGAACCTGTTTTAATAGACCCGGCCGTTTATTATGGCCATAGAGAGGCTGAACTGGCTATGACTAAACTTTTTGGGGGCTTTTCGGAATTGTTTTATACCTCGTATGATGATACTTTTCCCTTGTTGCAGGGACATGAATACAGGCAGGGCATTTATACACTTTATCATGTTTTGAACCACCTGAATATTTTCGGACAGGGGTATAAACCTGAAGCCATTTCACTTATGAAACAATATCAGTAGCATTTGCCCAATTAAACAAAGCCCCTTGTTTCTGCAACAATTAATATCAATTCCACAATCTCTTCATCGCTCATGGTTGCACAATTAAAAAAGGCATCAAAAAAGTCAATATCAGGGCGGTCCTTTTCAAAATAATTTCGGAATTGTGCCCTTCGGCGATCTATTTCGTAGGCTTCCCTCTTAGCTTCTGAAATGCTCATTCCAAATGAATTGGCAACTTCCTGCGCCCTCCATTCAATTGGGGCCTGAAGTTTTACATGAAATGATTTTTCAAAGTTTTTGGTAATAGATTCCCCGGCCCGACCAACAATTACAACATTTCCTTCAGATGCGGCATTAAAAATAAACCGTGCAATTGTATTTTTTATTTTTACATCGCCAGGATAAAACTCATCTGAAAAGAAAAGAGCAAGGTTTTCAAAAAAACCACGGGTTCTATAATCCGATAAATCCTCAATTAATGAAGGGGATAGTTTTAATTCACGGGCCGACTCCTCAATTATTTCTTTACTAATCCAACGCCACTCAACATCTCTTCCAAGGCGTCTGTTTTTCTCCGAAAGTGTTTCAGAAAGCTTACGGGCTATTCGCCTTCCGGGGCAACCATATTCACGTGATATAGTTATTACAGGACCAGGGGCGTAAAACTCAAGACCGCTGGATTTACGCTTTCCTGTTCTTTCACGCATGTATTTAAGAAACAGATTGTCCATAGTGAAATTTTGAATTATGGTTGAGATGTTTTCTATAAATTACGAAACTAAACTTAGCAAATCTTATTTAACCGCTTTGAGCCTGAATTATAAATTAATAAACCAGAAGAACATTTCTTATTTATGTATGAAAATAAGAATAATGCTTGAAAAAACAAAGAATAAAAAAAAGGTAGATTAAAAAATCTACCCTTTCCCCTTAATCTGTTTTTGAACCCAATCTAAGTCTATGAAAAATCTGTGATGCAAAAATGATAAAAATACCGGTGAATAAGGTTTAAACGGTGTTAATGGTTGTTAATTTAACATCAATTAAGGAGTACTTTTTTTGAAATTCCATAAAAAATAAAAGGACAGATTTATAAATCTGTCCTTTCCCCTTAAATCAGCCTTTGTTAACCAAATCCAAATCTATGAAAAAAATCTGTTACAAATATCTGTCTAAATTCAGTAAAATAGTCTAAATTCAAGTTAATTGATGTTAAACTTTTTGTCCTTTCTTCATATTACAGGAATTTGTAAAATGATTTTGTCAATGAAATGATAATAGGTAATTAAATATAAATGTAGGTTAGTTAAGAAAATTCATTGCTACTCATTCTACCCCCTAACTTCCTGAAGGGAGAATTTTCAGGGCATCTTGTAAAGTCCCCTTTAGGGGATTTAGGGGTAAAAGTGCTTAACTAAACGACATTGATATTTAATATTACAGTTTTATTTTAAAAATTTGGCTGTAAGTGAGCTTATTGTTTTCCAATCAGTGGATATTCAAAATTTTATTATCAGGGTATTTACTTCTTGCCATATGAATTGAAGTATTATTAAATCTTGTTTTTTATAACATTTGTGAAGTAAATGCCACAACTGAGCTAAACGGCTAACATTTCATTATTTTCAACGATTAAACCAAATAATCGGTTTGTAAACAATTATAACATTAGCAACCAATGGACCCCTTAACTTCAATCAAGTATTTAATGCAGTTCTTTTCAGAGGAGAAGGTTTTTTCGAATTCCGTTTGATCTACTGTATCCTTTTAATGGACACAAAAATACAACTAAGTGGCAGGAAGTAAACAATCTGGTTTTTATTATCCTGATCAATTAATTATCAATTTTAAACCCTGATTAGTCATTAGAAAGGCAATGAACTAATGACTTAGCCGGGATTA